>QHOK01000011.1 GCA_003218755.1 Verrucomicrobiota bacterium | reverse complement strand
AAAGAAATCGCCGCCCGATTCGCCGGCGGCTCCCACGAAGAACCTAAAGATTCCGCACGGGCAATTGCTCATTTTTACCGAGCAGCTTGCCCATTTGCTGCAAGCGGGGATGACGCTCGACGAAGCGTTGTCGGTTTTGGAAAAGCGCTTGAAGCAACCCCGTGTTCAGCAAATGACGCATACGTTGCATCAGGGCCTGATCGATGGTCGCAGTTTTTCGCAGGCCTTGAGCGAGCTACCGCGAATTTTCCCGCCGCTCTATGTAAATTTGGTGGCCGCGGGTGAGGCCAGCGGTGCGTTGCCGCAAATTCTGCTCCGGGTGGTCAAGCATCTGACGCAGGCAAAAGAACTGCGAGATCGGGTGCAACAGGCGTTGATTTATCCGGCATTTCTCGCGTTCGCTGGCGCCGTTCTCGTTACCATTTTTATCACGTTCATGGTGCCGCAGCTGACCGGTTTCATGGCACAAACCGGAGGCGGGCTTCCATTGCCTACACGGATTCTGCTGCAAATTCATCATGCGATCACGGGCTATTGGTGGGTAGGCGTGCTGGTAGTGGTGGGCGCAATCATTGGTTTCCGCGCTCTTGTCCGCAGTGAGGAAGGACGCATCGGATGGGACCGTTTCCGGCTGCTGATCCCTGGATATGGACGAGTAATTCGCCACCGCTATTACGCGCAGTTCTCGCGCACACTGGGAACTTTGATTGAAAACGGAATTCCCCTCCTTCGCGCACTTGATCTGGTGACTGAAATTGCCGGCAACCGCTTTCTCGAACTTAAGCTCGTCGAGGTGCGCAGGGCAGTCATCGATGGCGCGACGCTCTCGGCCGCTTTGCAAGCGCAAAAACTGTTTCCAGACTTGTTTACTGACATGATGGCGGTAGGAGAACAAACCGGGCATTTTGCCGAGACCATGCAAGCTATCGCCGACGTTTATGAGCGGGAACTTGACCGGAGCGTTGGAATAATCTCGCAATTGATTCCGCCGATTATCATCGTGGTAATCGCCGCTCTGGTCGGTCTCGTTGTTTTCAGTATTCTATCGGCTGTATTTGAGATGACACACAGTTTGCAATTCAGACCGCATTGAAACTGAAAACTTGCAAAGCACGTTGTGTGCGAATAATCTCGCCAGCCCAATGTTAGTTCGCGCTGTTCTTGCGATCTTCTTCGCTGCGGTTTGCCGCGTATGCGCGCAGGAAGCTTTGAGCGATGGCCTTCCTTCTCCGGTCGAAGTCACTGCGCAACCGTTTCCTGAAAGCGTCTGGCTTGATCTGCGCCAAAATGCGCCGCGAAATTCAAAACCTCAAAACGCGCCGGCCTGGGTCGAAGCGCTCACTCTTTTGCCGGGCGAGGCGACTGAAGGCGGTGGCACGTCAAAGAGCATCTTTCGCATTCGCGTGACGCAACCAGCCCCCGACTATCAAGTTCTCTTTTTCCGTTTGTTCTTTGACGACAAGCCGAATCAGCAGCCTGAATTGATCGCATGGGATGAATCTGGCACACACATTTTGCGCTCGGGCACTCTCGGCGTGGGAATGAATCTGCCGAGTTCAGATTCGGTCCTCATCCCGATGACCGGCGCGTCCGCTATCGATATCGAGGTGCCCGGCGATGGAAAGACGATCCGTGCAGCCTATCTCGATTGGATGACAACCAGTGAAGTAGTGCATCCAGTCAACGCGGAACATCGCGACGTGATTCCCGAGCCGTTCTCATCGGTGCCAACACTGCACGCACCCCCGGAGGACGTTGAAAACTTTGGAACGGTCACCGCAACTCTCGCGGCTGACCCAATCCGGGTTGATGGACAGACTCAGGAAAGCGCCGCGTTTCAATTTCCAATTGAAGCGCAACCGCTAACAGCGCTGCTCACGTTCGAAATCGCCAATCCCAGCATTGATGCTCCACCGGAAATTTATCTTAACGGCCAAGATATCGGGCCGGTTTCTCTGACCCTGCCGGACTTGGCTGACCCAGGTTACCGCGGCGAAGCGGAACCGCTTACGACTGAAATGCATTTCCATTATACGGGGTGGCTGCGCGCCCAGAAAATTGTGCCGGCCACAGTCCTCAAAGCAGGACCGAATGATTTGGTTGTCGCCAACGGAGTTGGCAGCGGATCTTCCGCAATCCGCGCGACGCAGATTCAATTAAAGTATATTTGGGACAAGTCGGATTATCTTTTGCGCACCGGCCACTAGCAATTCTTGAAGACCTGGGTAGTGTTATCGCGCGCAGGATGCAGGCTCACTCGTTGATTTGAGATGAGAACGAAAAGAAAACAGCAGGGCTTCACGCTACTGGAGATCATGCTCGTGGTGAGCATCATCGTGATCATACTGGGAGTAGCGATTTCAAAACTCGGCAATACGACTGCCATCGCCAAAACCATGCGCGTTCAAGCCGACGTCCAGGCGATCAAGACACAGCTGCAACTCTACGAAAGCATGAACGGTTTTTATCCAACAACGGAACAGGGTTTGCAGGCGCTGGTGACCCAACCGCAGAACGACCCGCGACCTGCTCGCTGGTATCAGTTGTTCAGAGAACTGCCAACAGATCCCTGGGGCAATGGCTATATTTATCGCAATCCCGGTCTGAAAAACCCAGGCGGCTACGATTTATTTTCGGCAGGGCCCGACCGGCAAGCGGACACAGGAGACGACGATTGGGGTGGCGGTTAGCCGCCGTGCGGCCCCTTGACCCCTAGTGTTTGGCGGCCGGTGCCTGGTAAGGCATCTTCGACGACGTTCTAGGGTTCCGCGGAATCAAGCCACGCGCATGTGCCCCAGCGGCATCTCGAGGCGGAATCAACTGTTGTATTTCCGCGGGTATCCCAGCAGGCAGTTTCGGTGAACCCGCGTTAGGGACACTCGCGGGGTAAGCAACCGGCGGGGCGAGAGGCGTGGGCGGCGTGAACGCCCTGGAAGCAACACCTGCATTCGGCGCGGCCTGCGACAAGAGCGCCTGATTAAACGTGATAGTCGCAAAATTTCCATCCTTGCTAATTGTCACCTTGGTCGCGCCCACTTTGGCCGACCATTCGATGTTGGCAATGCTGTAGCCGTCCACCGGCTCTTTGGTCGTAAGATATTTCTTGAAATTGTGGTCCGAACTGGAAGCAAGCGTCACCATATCGCCTTCGGGCGAACGCGCGGCGTTGGCGATGTAAAGGTCTTTTGCAAAATCGGGCGTAGCCGCAGGCGGCGCCACTGCCGTGGCGATCGCGAATGGCGAATGATCCACCATCTTTGAGTAGCGATCGAAGTTAAACTGGGGCGGCAAAACTTCCTCGGCCTGACTGTGGATCACCTCGAGCACAGCGAGAATCAACGTTAGCATAAGGGAATATTTCATAAGTTTGATTGCTTATTATATTACTTGGTTCGTTGCGCCGGCGCAAACCAGCGGGCGATTTTAAATTTGCCGCGCATCATTGTAGGATCGCTGCCATCAATGGCCAGATTAACATTTTCGAACACTATAAAAGCGTCCGGTCGCTGCACATCATAAAGGAAATTTACGAGCGGCGGCCACGGACTTTTAGTTTCAATAGAAGCAAAAACTGTCTGATGATGGGGGGTGGTCTCCCCGGCCCCAATTGCAGGATTCTCGATGAGGACGTTGTATTTGCCAGCCACCTCCCTTAGTTGATCAAGGAGCGCGGACGCTTCCGCGGGATCCTTGAGGACGGGTTGATGCTTCTGAATCCATTCCTCGCGTTTCGTCCAGAGATCCCGTTCCTTCACGTAGAGGGCTTGCTCGGCTACCTTGGCTTGACGTTCCACCACTTCCTTGTGCGCGCCGCCGAGGGCACCCAGGATCCAACTCAAAATCCAAAGATTGAGTAGCACGAAGATGGTTCCGGCAACTACCCACGAGAGCACACGCTCGCGGGGATTCATTCGGTGGTACCACGCCGGCATCATTTTGCTCTTCCCTCTAATCGAAACTGCGCATGGTTATTGGACAAAATGCGAGGCGCAGCCATGTCAAATTGAAACGCTCCCAAGTCTGGATTCTTCTTTACCTTCTCAATGAATTGGTAAGCCAGAGCAGCCGTGTTCGCTTCGCCGTCAACCGAAATCTGCCGCGCCGACTGATTGTATGCTGTGACGCGCACGTCGGCCGACGGCAGGCTTTCAAAAAGATGCAGCAGGATTTCAACTGGATAGTAATGCGCGTCAATCGCCGGTGCGAGCGCCTTCCAATTTGCCTCTGTCGCGCGCACGAACTCGGTCCCAGGCGCGTCGTGCGCTATACGCTGGTCAAGCCGCGCTATCTGAACCCGCAACAGGCCCAGATACGCGAGCAACAGCAAAAGAAGCGCGCCATAAGCGCCACCTATCCAAAGGAGTCGTCTCCGCCATTCGGCTTGCCTTGTCAATTGCAAACGGCGCCGTCGCCAGCTTTCTGGTAAAAGATTCAGTTTGACCGGCGCGGGTGGCAGCTCGATGCCAACTATCTCGGTCGGGCTGGACAAAATTCCCTGTACCGTGTCGCGCATTTCATAACAGGTCTCATCCAACAACACATTCGGAGAGGAGGCATCTATTCCCTGTAGCTCGGCACTCAATCGCAGCTGCGGCAATTCAATTTGCAGCTGCTCGCCGTTGCCGCCTTCAAACACCCGAGCAAGGCTGAGCTTGCCGTTCTCTGTCAGGGCATAAACGAGCGTCTCACCTTCTGGATAAATAAGAACAGCACTCCCACTGGGGGCATGAGTGCTCGCGCGCTGTGCGGCGTACACTGTAATTTGTCGCGGAATGTAACCGCGCTCCAATAGCGGCGAAGCCATCTCAGCAAGTTGTTCGTTTCTGATTGCGACGGCTGAAACCACACTCTCGCTCTCATTTTGCTCGATCAGCTCAAAATCGGTTGTCACTTCATCGGCCGCGAACGGCAGCAGCTTCTCGATCTGGATGCGAATCATTTCCGGAAACTCCGCCGGATCGACGCTCGGCAGACGAAATCGCTGGGCAAGCACGGCTGAAACAGGCAAGCCAAGGACAAAATCATCAGTCGCAGCGAGTAGCGGCACTGCTTCTTCCAACGTTTGGAGCTTGCGAACGTTCCACGAGCCGTTTTGCTCAGCCGAGCGGAGAAAATTCCAGCCGTGCGCGGTTGGAATTATAAAAATAGATGGCATCCCGGGCTCGATATCAAAGCTCCTTCCAACTGAATACTTGAGGATGACCAACTCCTAGTACTTGTTTTTGCACTACCATCTCCACAGAGCGCGTAACGTTGCCTGATTTTCCCGCGCTTAGGATGCGGAAGACAGCGTTGGGACTTTTGAAGACGACTGGGTTTTGAAGTCCAATTTGCTGCAGCTGCGCGGTGTTGAGGCCAAGCATAGCAAACGCCGTTTGTTGATCCATCTGGGCGTCGTCGGCTGTTCCATCGATTCCATCCGGACCCTGGCGCAGTTGCAGGAAGCGATCGACAAAATCGTCTGGTATCCCCAAAGCGCGTAACACGTCGCGCGAGGCATAGGCGAGATCGATGGCACCACAAGAGCCAACAACGGTAAAATCTTCGTCCCAACCGGGCTTCGAAGTGAATTCAGCCCATCCACAGATTTTCTTGAGCTCATCCACGGCAGTCAGCGGCGCGTGCGCGGGATGGTAAACGTCGCTCTCTGGACATGCGTTCAAGTGCTGAAGCCCTTTCGTTGGCGACACCCAATCGAGCAGAGAATCCATCATGACGTCGAGGTCGTTTAGGTCTACGCCTTTGAGGTTGAGATATTGGCGGAGAATTCGCAGCTTGTTCGGGTCTTCCCCTTGGGTGAGGAAGTTCAAGTTTAGACGACCACATTCACCGGTAATCTGCACGTCGTAACTTTCCCCCGCGCCCATTTGCCTGTGCAGGTTTGGCGAGCTCGGCGAAATCTCCCGACTTAAGGCAACGTCGGCCCCCGAAGACGCCATTGCTTCGGCTTCCAATACACGGTTTGCATTGCTGGAGACCGCAAGGCGCGAATTGATGTTGAGCGCCCATGCGATCACCATCGCACTGAGCAAAAATAATGCCCAAAGTGCCAACAGCAGCGCAGCGCCCGCATCTGATTTCAACCTTCCAAATGGCCTCTTCATAGGATCGACATTGCTTAATACGGTGTTCGTCTCAGGGGGATAATTGCTTCCCATGGCACGGCTGCATCGGTGCGTCCCACTTTAACCTTGATAAGCCAGGGTAACCCGCGACCTGGCCATCGCGGCAACCAAGTATTCACGCCCGGATTGAAGTAGCTGATTTCGAGGCTGGTCACATTTTTGATCAATGGCACCCAGGTTTCGTGTCCTTCTCCAATGTCGGAATCAGTCTTCGGTTTTCGCAAAAAACCAAGATCTAGCCGGCCGCTCTTTTTTTCCGGTTGCAACCGCAGGGCAACGGTAAAGTCGCTCGGCGCATAGCGTGTGAGCAGTCCGGGGCCCGCGCTACAACTCCAGTTTATTTCGTCGCGCTCGCGATCGCCCAACTTGAATGGCTCTCCAATCATGTTGGCTCGGAAGGGACTCAAGCTTTGCCACTCCGCTGTGAGCAGATCACGCAACCCGTCATATTGCGCGTCCGCGGCAGCCGTATCCGATGAGACATACAGCGCAGTCATGCTCGATTGCACAAAGCGAAAAATCGCCAGCGACATAATTCCCAAGATCCCCACTGCTAGCATGATCTCGATCAATGTGAAGCCGCGATGGTAGCGACGCCGCGCTGTCCGGAATGCTTTCGGGAGACGGCGCAACGCGCCGTCCCGAGCAGCTCCATCCAGCATTCGGTATCCTGGATCCACCGCGTCCTTTTTATCCGGGCCGGTAAACATAAAACTGAATCTGCTTCAACCGCGGAACCCCGGCGTGCTGCCACTGGGCGGTCAACGTCACAAGATTAATGCCGCTGAGGAGTGTGTTGCCCGGTTCGGTCAACCCAGCGGGAGCGCTTTTCTGGATCAACTTTACCATACCATAACTGCTGTTGACCTTGAATTCTTTTTCAGCATCGGGCGGAACCGGCGCAGCTTGAATTTCCGCCATGCGGTCGGCCAAAATCTGCCGCACGGCGCTTTCTTCCGCGCTGATCGAGCTTGCATTGAGACAATTCTCCACAGCGCGTCCAAGTGCGATGACGCCGATCGCAAAGATCGCCACGCCGAGCAAAACCTCGTACAACGCGAAACCGCGACAGAAGTTTCGGATTTCGAATTTCGGACTTCGGATTTTGTCTTCGTTACCTTGCTGCATACTGCGTAACCTCCGGCTGCGCCGTCAGGGGCGAGTAATTCGCCGTCCATAAACCAGGAGGACCTTTGAACTGGACGATCGCCGGTTCGCAGTTTCCCGATGGCCAGAATATCCATTCAGCCGGGGGCTTGTCCGCCAAGGCTGCTGGCAAAGAGAGGTTCAGCCAGCTTCCCTTGCCGAGACGAAATTCCGCCGTCGGTTTGACTTCTTCATCTTGGGCAAAAGCTTCTGGCCGTAGCAGGACAATGCTTTTGCCCCACACAATCAGATAAGGGCGACGCTCAGTCACGCTTCGCTCGTGCGCCTGGCGCACAAGATTGTTAAACCCGTCCAGGGATTGCTTGAGCCGCCTGCTCGCGATCACGCCGCTCAAGCTGGGCACCGCCAGCATCAGCAGCAGCATCAGTACGAAGATGGCCAGGGCAATCTCGATCAAAGTAAACGCCCGAAAACGTTGCACCGCCGAAGTTACTCGATTGACGCAAAATCACAACCACGCGCCGCGTGCCCAGGCTTGCT
>QHOK01000010.1 GCA_003218755.1 Verrucomicrobiota bacterium | reverse complement strand
GGCAGCTTAAAAGCATAGACTTTGTTGTCAGTAGCAACGTAGATGCGTCCGCGGGCAACGATGCCGGTAGTGCTGTAGGAGTGCGTGCCCGCCATCGTCTCGTTGGCGCCGCCACCGGCATAAACAACAGCACCAGTGTCCCCGTCGTAACCGTGTAACTTCTGGTCGCCGCTGGCGCCTGTGCCTACAGCCCAGACAACCATGTTATTAGTGCCATCCGTGGAGGTCACGAAAGGTGACCCGCATCCGTTCTGGCTCACATTCCATGCCAAGGGGATCTTGATGAAAGGTGGATTGGTTGCACTAATGCCGAAAGCACCCAGTATGGTGCCACGATCGCGTCGATAAGCAACATACGTGCCTTGGTTAGTACGGTAGGTGGCTGCTGCCTGGAGGATGCCGCTGCCGGAGACCAACCATGTACTTATCGGCGCGGTGATCCCGCCGAGGTTACTACGATTGAGCAAATACGCATA
>QHOK01000009.1 GCA_003218755.1 Verrucomicrobiota bacterium | reverse complement strand
CGGTACGTCCACAAGTAACGGGCCCGAGCTCCCAAGATCCTGGTCAAACTGGTCGAGTTGGGTGAACCAATCGAGGGGAGCCCAGTAATCGCTGGTAGATCCGCTAAAGATCGGGCCCGGTTGAAAACGAATCACTGCTTCGCCGCCGCCCCAAATCCCTCCAGTGTTGTAAGTGTTGCCGGTGGCAGCGAACGGATTTGTGCCGTCACTGGCGATACCGCCAACTCCCCATATAGCGCCGCCGAGGGCGCTGGTGGCCCATGCGGTTACGCTGGCTGGATTATTGATCGGCACGCCCACCAGCCAGCCATGATAGAGGTTGCAATCATCCAAGCTCCCATATCCAACATAAAGAATGTTGCCCACGATGGCGAGCGCAGGTCGTTGCGCTTGGGTCGCTGGAGTGAAGGTCGTGCCGTTGTATTGGGCTGCCAGCTCCACGTCCACCGGCCAGCCGGCATTGATGGCGCCCGTGTCCACGTTAAGGGAAATGATGTAATGTTTTATGGTCGCGCCGCCATCGGGCGTAACCATTGCGTCCAAAAAGAGCGCCCGTGAAGCAAGATCGACAACAGGCGTGCCGAGAATGCCCATGGAACCGGTTATAGTGCAGTTGAGATCGGCTTCGGGCACCGGAGCGCCCACATTTCGCTGCCAGATAATGCTGCCGTTCACAGCGTCGAGTGCATACACATTATTCGATTCGGTCACCGCAATGATCATTGGGCCGCTCGGACCGCCCTCGATGTAAAGCGGCTGCGCGTAAACGTTGCCTACGATCGTCCCGTTGAAGTTCAGGTCGCGCGTTAGGTTCGCGGCAGCCGATTGTGTGAAGGCCGAATCGATATAAAGGCCATCACGCGAACTATGGTTGTGATACTGGGTAACGTTAACCTGCGCGTTTGTTGGAACAACCGCGCCCCACACACCTGCAGCGACAAGCGAAGAAATGGAAAATAAAGCTTTCAAAGGTCCATGCTCGATATCACTGCGCCCGTTTTATCTTGCAAAGGGCATGGGCCGCCTGTGTATCCACCAGCAAACCAGCAAATCCAGTGCCAAAAGAGAGACATTGTTCGAGAGACGTTATAACCAATTATCTGTTTGGCTCTTAGCATGACGGTGCAGTCTCGAGAAGCCGTGCTACCCCGTACGAAAATCGTAAAGTATTCCGACGTCACTTTACACAATCCCACTCCGACACACCGTAGGTGCCGCACGAGAACGTATCGAGCGCTTTACCCCGCCTGTTTAGCCATTGTGGGGAGCCGCCGAAGTCATCGGCGTTCCGGACTACCAATCCGAAACGCGGCAGCATAACGGGTTTGCCAATCGTGCCTCTTTCGGTTGAGAGGCTCGAGCCCCCACCACTCCCAGGGCCAGTCGGCTCGGACAGAACAATCCCCGTCGTGGATTTCCATTATCAACTCCCGCACCGGCTCCCAGCCGAGGTCAAGTGCGACCTTTGTTCGAACGTCCAAATCGACTCCTGAAACAAACAGGTATCCTCCTGGACTAACCAGTTGTGCTATATTGCCCAGGCACTTTTCGGCATCGGCTCGGGCCATGTGGCAGAGAAAATTGCTCGCGACTACCATGTCCTGACGCTCAAGAATGTTTACAAGTTCCGGATCAGCGGCATCCCGAAGCTGCCACGTGATCCCTTCTCTGAGCCACGATTTAACCTTGGCTTGATCCCCTTCCCAGTTAAACAGTTCAACCATCTCAGTCTCGGTCAATCGTTCAAAAATCGAAGCATTTACCGACTGGGAGGTGCTGGGAGAGTAAATGCCTTTCTCGGCGAAGCTCAGTATCTCTTTCGAGATATCCACCCCTTCCAATAGCACTTTTAAGTCCGGCCGTGCCGAGCGGATGGTCCAGAGGATTGAATAAACCTCGGCCCCCATACTGCAACCCAACACGGCAATTCTCAAAGTCGAGCCGTTTGCTTTCTGATCGGCCAGACGCCGCATCAATTCGAGTGCTGGACGATTCCGGAGAAAGAACGTGCCGAAATACATCTCGCGCCTGGCGCGTAGGCAAACCAGGGTGTGCAACCAAGCACCGTAGGAGCGGATGGGATACAAATCACGCACGCGAGAAGGGAGACGTTCCCAAACCCACTTGTTCAGCCGCAAATAGAGGCCGGCAGGGGACTTTCCCAAGAGCTGCACGCTTGCCGCCTTGGCCAGGATCGGATGAAACACTTGGCTGCTTACCATAATGAACACCTATGAACGAATCTTCGACGACCAGGCCGTCGCTCCGACAGGTAACAGCCCCACTCCCGGCAGAAAATTGCGGAACGCTCTTGGACCAGGCCTTCAGGATACCGTTCCATCTTCCGTTTTGTGACGATCACAGCGGTCTCACAGCCGGTTCCACGGTTCCTTCCTTTCTCGGCTGGGGCCGTGGCAATAGCTGGGACAGCAAGTCCATGTACACGTGTTTCTGCCTCATGACAATCAGGAGAACCCATGCGTAAACGCCTAAAACAAGACCAAGCCCCGCCATTAGATAAAGCATTGGGGGCAAGCTGCCACCGAGCGTAAGCTTCACGAGCAAGCCCGCCCCACCTGCGAGCAAACCGGACAGAAAGGGCGGGTTGGTGGCACTCCAAAGATCCGCCCAGGTGATTCCTGTGCCGAGTTTCGACCAGGCTGCGATTGGGATGACCAGCGACGTCATAGCCAACGAGTATCCCAGGGCGACTCCTTTGGGTCCATGGCTCAGACCCAGCACGATCCCCACGATTACCAGCGGGGTTGTCGCCGTGGACATAGCCAACGCGCGTCGAATGCGGCCCGTGGACATGACCAACCAGGAAAACGGGTTTGCCACTGCGAACACCACTGCTACCGGGGTAAGCAATCTGAAGATCGGCGCCGCCTCCATCCACTTCGCGCCGAGTACAACGCGGACTATCTCTTCCGCAAACAGGGCGCAAGTGACGGTGATCGGAATGGTCAAAGATATAAGCAAGGAGAAGCCCCTGAGAAAGGACCTGGCAAGGCGCTCGGCATCATGCTGAATCCGCGAAAGTGCAGGGAAGGCTACGCCGGTGACCGCGGTGTTCAATTGTTGTACCGGCAAAGTGACGAGTTGAAACGCCCGTCCGTAGAGTCCAAGTGCATCTGCTCCCCAGAAACGACCTAGGAGGAGCTTCTCCGCGTTCCACGCAAGGAATACGACGAAGCTGTTACAGGTGGCCAACCCCCCAAAATGGAGCATCGACCGGATGCCGGACCTGCGCCGTGGAGGACCTGGGACCCAGGGAACCGCAACCCATAAGGCGACGGCGCCGACGATCGAAATGGCCATCGCCATACCCACCAGGGACCAGTAACGGCAACCGAGTAAGGCCATGACGATGCCGGTCCCTGAGCCAACCGTAAGGGACAACACATCGATCTTGGCCTGCGTCACGAATCGCATACCCCGCTGGAGCAAGGCGCTGTGCTGGGCTGACAGCCCGTTGAACATAAAGGTCGTTCCCGAGACGACCGCGACCCAGTACAACCGAGGCTCATGATAGAAGGCGACTAGGACCGGAGCCAGAGCCGCGCAGAGTGTCGCCAGTATTGCCCCGACCGCTACGTTGATCCAGAATAGGGTCGAAGTCTGCTCGTGCGTCACCTCAAGCCGTTGGACGGTCGCCATCCCCAAGCCGGCGTCTCTGAAAAGCCCGAGAAAACCGGTCACTACGACCACCATTCCCTGCAATCCAAAATCTTCCGGTGATAACAACCGCGCCAACACCATCATCGTTGCCGTCTGTACGACAAATCTCACAGCTTGCGCTGACACAGCAGCGACACCTCCGACCACGGACTTCCGCTTTAGGTCGGCGACTGCCGGCTGCCTAAGGGCATGATGCACGGAGGAACGTTCGCTCAAACGCTTTTGAAGATAAGGCTGTACTGCTCGTCCAAAGTTCTACGATACTCCTCGGTCTTCTGTTTAATATAAGGCCTAAGCGCCTCGGCATTCTTTTCGAGTTTAACAAGTCTATCGATCAAATCGTCAAAATCCAAGTTAGCAAGAGGAAGGCAGTATTCTGTCAACCCTATTTCGGTCATCAAGGAATCTAGCTTTCTATGGTCTGACAAGCAGACCACTGGCTTATTGAGCATAAGAGCCAACACTACGTTATGAAACCGTGATGTGACTAAAAAGTCGACGGCTGCGATTTGAGACAACAACTGCTTTACCGTAAAAACCGGTTCATTAACAATCTGACCTTCTTTATTCATTAATCCACGCTCGTGCAGCGACTCCATGAAATCTTGTTCCACGCCGCTGTCGTACAAAACATCTCCGATGATCACTCGAACCATGTACTTTCGCTCGCACAACCAGGCCACAAGGTCTCCTAGCGTGTTCAAGTAATCGCGATAGGCGCGATTATTGTGGCGATCACGCGAGCCCTCTCGACCCAGGTAATCCTTTAGTCCAATACCGAAGACAGGCCTTTGTTTACCCACGTTCTGACATGCTGGTAACAAGGCGCTTTGGAAGCTAAACGCTAGATCTGGATAAACGGGGTCACAGCCCCGACAAGGCCCCATTTTCTCCACGTACCGTTTCGAGGCGATGTCTCGGTAGCTACGATAGTCCGAGAGATTGAGACTTGCCTTAATGAACCACCTGCTCAGAGGGTGATATATTGGGCCGACTCCAATGTTTAGGAAGAGCAACTTGGCCCTGCACAGTTTGGCAATGATTGCCCATTTGAATATATCGTAGGGCCAGCTAAACGGTCCGGTCACGTAATCTGATACCACTTGCGTTCCCGGGACGATGAGCATATGGCTTCCCTTAATCACCTTAAAGCCCTTAGCCCAATGGATCAATTCTAGCGGAATTCGGAAAAGAATCTTTCGCAGTAATTTCATCAACCTTGAGCGTCGCCCAGACCACAATTGGGAGTCTAACCAAGCTGGATATCCTCGATGGGCCGCAAATGCAGGGATACTGTGTCTTAGTTCTGTATCCTCGGGGACTGTGCAAAGACATGTAAATGTTGCTTCCGGCAAGGCCTTATGGATGTTGTACATAGTAGCCTGCAACGTGCATTCGTTACCTAAATTCTGGTTGCCAAACACGCCGAAAAAGGCGATTTTGTTACTCTTTTTGTTTTGCTTCATTTCGCGATTAAATCTTTTTGCCGTGGGGAACAAAGATTTAGTCGATCACTGTTACTTTATGAGTTAGTTAATGCACACGCATTTGGTACGAGGAGGGCTGTAGTGAGGGGACGACCCTGCGACTGAGGTGCTGCGCGTTCTCACCCCCGATGGGGCACTACATTAATGGATAATTTCTGGCAACGTCCGCCAGTTCTTTCAATCGTTTCTCCCGCAACTCAAGCTGCGGCATGGGCTTGAGTCCGGCAATGGCAAGAATTTGTTTCCAACGATACGACCAGTCGTGGCGAAGGAGTGCTTCCGCGGCGTTGCGACGGCTGATTTCGCAGAGCCGCTCCGGTTGCCCAGCAAGCTCAGCCAAAACGTCCGTCACTTCGGAGCCATTGGGGTCGATTGCAATAACCGCGTCCCTCCAATCAAAAAGCTGGCGAAACAGCTCACAATCCGGGGCTTGGCCGATCATCACGGTACCGGCCGCCGCCCCTTCGTAAAATCTAGCCGGCACTTCAATTTGGCCCCGAGTCTCCTCCGGCAGGTTCGCCTTGCCAGGGGCAACCAAAAAATATCGGCTCCGCTTGATCTGATTGGCCAGTAATTCACGGTGCTGCCTATGGTTGGACACCAAGTTTTCCGCCCCAGCCTGGAGCGTCTCATAAACGTAAAACATGTTGTGCTCAGCCGTGAACTTAAGCAGCGTTCTGTGAAGACCCTCCAGTCGGCGGCCGAGGCTGTAAACGTCGATCACCCGTGCCGGCGGGTTCGGGTAAGGGCTAAAACGGATCGCGTCCACCGCATAGGGAAGGAAGTGGCAAGGCCGTCTGATTACTTTCGTGATCGCGTCCACGCTCCCTTTGAAGCCAACAAACACATGATCGAATCGTTTCAGGATGTGCAGGTAATTTCGGCTAGCGAACGCATGGGAGGCGTACAATTCATCCAGCCAACAAACGCTTGCCCTGCACCGATCCTTCCAACCCTGCACGGCGTTCACGTAAAGCAGATCTCGAAGCATTTGGAAGCGGCAAAAAAACAGGTCGTATTCCTTTCTGAGCCTGACCGGACGGAGTCCGGGGTTGACAGAGGCCAGCCCTCGAGTCACGTCCTTCCACAAAAGCCTACGCTGCCATTTGTCCTTAAACCTGAAGCCCACGCCGGGTTCCAGTGGAAAGAGGTCAACGTGATCCGCCTCCATGAAAACATCCTCAGCTTCGTAATTCGCCGCCTCAAACGCCATGCGA
>QHOK01000287.1 GCA_003218755.1 Verrucomicrobiota bacterium | reverse complement strand
CATGCCACACATGGACACAATCGCGTCGCTGGTTGTGGTCGTTGCCTGTGCTTCTGCCATCGCCGGCTGGGTCGCCACGGGAACAGAGCTCATCTCCTACGCGGGCTTACAGATCGCCTTCGCTTTCTTCTATAGCGTCTTTCAAGGTTACGCGCCGGATACCGATCTCGATAACGTTCGCAACCGCGTCGTTGGAATTCTTTTTGGTCTCATCGTCACCGGACTCGTCTTCCGATACATCTGGCCCGAGCATACGATTGACCGATTGCGCGCCGCGTTGCGGCAGGCGCTTCAACAACTTGCGCGGCTGCTCGAACTCCCGGGCTCGGATGTTTCCATCGAAAAGGGAAAAGCGGAAGCGGATACGCTGCTAGCGGAAACCTCAAAGAGTTTTGAGCAGGCACGCCGTTACGCTGACCTAACCGTGTTCGAGTTTGAAAAGTCGCCGGCTGGTGGTCGAATGGCGGTTGAGAACACAGAGGGCACGCTCTCTCGTGCCGAGCGCCTGTTCGTCACCGCGACTTCGCTGTTCAGCGACCATGCCCTGGATGAATGGCAGCAACTCCCACAGACCGCTCGAATTGCGGAGAGCGAACTACGAAACGCCGCCGCGAAGCGAATTGAGCGCGTGGCCGCTAGCGATGAGCTCGAGGATGCCCGCACTAATCTCTCAACCGCTTTCGCTCGATGGACCGAAACGATGCAAGCGCTGCAGGTGAAAAACAGTCGAGTCGCTCTCGTATCCCAAATTGTAACCGAAGTTCAATGACCGAAATGAAACTTAACGACTAAGACGAAAGAAAACCATGGAGCCAGCAACTATTTCTGCTCTCGCCGCCCTTGCCGGAGCGACCATTGGCGGCGTGACATCGTTCGCGGCCACATGGCTTACCCAGCGAACTCAAGCCAGAATTCAGGCGATCACTCACAAACTAATCCGGCGTGAAGAATTGTACAAAGCCTTTATTAAAGAAGCCGCAAAGTTATATGCGGATGCTCTTGTCCACGAGATATCTGACGTCTCCAAGCTTGTTGGACTCTACGCCATGATAAGCGAGATGCGTGTTCTCTCACCGACAAAGACGATTGAAAGTGCAGACGAAGTTGCTCGCATGATTGTTAACACCTATCGCTCGCCCAATAAGACTTTACCCGAATTGGAGGACATGGTGAACCGCGGCGCCATCGATGCGTTGCAAACCTTTAGCGAAGCCGCCCGTCAAGAATTTCGAAGACTGGGAGTGTGAAAGGTAAAACGAAACCATGCGATCAAGTTTCCAAAACAGGTGCCAGGCTTTTGCCAGATGCGGCTTCGCCCTCCTCTTGTTCCAATGCTGCGGATGCGCCTCTCATCTGGCGACCGTAAGAACAAAGCCGGCGCGCCTACCAGCGGGGTTACGCGCAGAAGAGTCACTTGAACCCGCCACAAGATACCTATCGGTGGCAGAACAGGAACAGCCCTTCGCCGCATTAGGCCATGACCTGCTGGCAACCAGAATCTCCTATGGAGTCTTGCAACGACATCCAAAAAACGAATCGGCGCGAAGCATCTATAACTTCACTGTAGCGCGTGTCGTCCATGACGTGGATCGAACAGGTGCTGAGCCGTGGCGGCGCGCGTGTCGTCCATGACGTGGATCGAACAGGTGCTGAGCCGTGGCGGCATCCCGTCACTGTCGTGACGGACGAAGGTCGTTATACTCTCGTTTCGCCCATGCCCGTCGATCCGGAACACGATCCGAGTCGATACGATTTATTTCCGACCGACGCATTGGAGATCGGCGGGAAATTTTTCAAGACTTACACAACGGTGAGCGGCATTGGCGCGCCGATTGCAGTAGTTGGGCGCACCGAAAGTCCGCAGTTTCGTCAGCAGTACAAGCTGCCGCGAGTTTACGCGCCCGTCACTGCGATAGTACGCTTCTCCGGCCGGCAAGCGCGACTTGAGTTCATCGATCCGTTAAAAACGGAAAGAATCACATTGAACAAACAAGTCTTTCCGCTTGCTGCCGATTTCGATGCGCCCACGGCACTCCTGATTGCTCGTGAACGCCCGGAACGGCTTGGGCTCTCGCGTGTCATCAATCCGGCAGCTTACGCAGACACAGCAGTGCTTTGTCGGCTGCAGCAATTCGATCCTGCGAAGACGCCCGTGATTTTCGTTCACGGCTTACAAGAAACAGGCGCGAGCTGGGCCCCGATGATCGACTCTCTGCGGAACGACGCCGTAATACGCGAGCGCTACCAGTTTTGGTTCTTCAGCTACCCGAGTGGTTATCCTTATCCCTACGCGGCCGCGCTCTTCCGCCACGATCTCGATGGGATCGGGCGCGCATTCCCAAATCGCAAGCGCATCGTCCTGATCGGTCACAGCATGGGCGGATTGATTTGTCGACTCATGATCACAGATACGGGCGACAAAATT
>QHOK01000008.1:11600-14927 GCA_003218755.1 Verrucomicrobiota bacterium | reverse complement strand
CCCGAGCCAGAGAATGACGATTGGTTGGAATCGCTTCACCGACTGGTAGACGAGCTCGATGAATTAGAACCTCCCTTTACTGCATACGATAGACTGCGATTTCGCGGGCCAATTTCTCGCGACACGTGCATAAATGCAGTGCGGGCGCGTTTCCCGCGTCGATCGATTCCGATTCGGTAACTTGAATTCTTTGTCCGATCAGCGAAAACCTGATCACCCGAACTCGCCAACTGCGTAGCGGTCTTCGGTCGCGTAACGCGATAAGCCACCGCGGTTTTGAAAAGGATTGGTTGCGGGGGCTGGATTTGAACCAGCGACCTTCAGGTTATGAGCCTGACGAGCTACCAGGCTGCTCCACCCCGCGCGCCTAAAATACTTTCGTCATCAATGCTTCGCAAATCGAAAAATCCGCATTGGACGGATGGATCGAGTTTGCTTTCGCCGACGCCACGACTTCGTTGGTGTGTGGGCGGAAAAGTCCTTGTCGGCACAGCGAGCTGGTCGGACCCCGGCTTTGTCGAGCGGTGGTATCCGAAGAAGATGCCGGCGGGCGAGCGACTCGGTTGGTACGCGCAGCATTTCGAATTGGTCGAGGTAAATTCAACGTTTTATTCTGTGCCGGAGCCGCGACTTGCTGAGCGCTGGTGCGCAGCGACACCGGATGATTTCACGTTCGATGTAAAGTTGCACCAACTGTTTTCGTTTCACGCCACACCGGCAAAGCTGTTGCCGTCGGATTTGCAACGGCGCGCCGAGACGGACGCGAGGGGCAACGTGAAATCAACGCCGGATTTACGGGAAGCGCTGCTCAAAAGTTTTGTGCGCGCAACATCAATCCTCCGCAAGGCTGGAAAGCTGGGAGTATTACTTCTGCAACTTTCGCCTGCGTTTTCTCCGCGGAAACATCAATTAAGCGAGCTCGAGCCGCTGATTGGAATGCTGAGCGATTACGACCTTGCAATTGAGTTTCGAAACCGCAACTGGGCAGTCGGCGATCAATTGGAATCGACAATTGATTTTGTGCGAGAACATCGTGCAATTTTTGTGAACGTGGACACGCCTGCATCGGATCATTTCACCGTGATGCCGTCGGATGTGGATGAAGTGACGAACCCGAAGATCGCATACCTGCGGTTGCATGGGCGCAACGCGAAAGCTTACACCACCGGCAAAACAGTGGCCGCGCGTTTCGATTACGATTATGACGACAATGAAATTGCGGAGGTCGCAAAGCGCAGCAAGAAACTGGCAGAAGAGGCGCGCGAGTCGCATGTGATTTTCAACAACAACAATCTCGATTATGCGCCGCGTGCGGCCCTTCGCTTGCGCAAAGCGCTGGGGCAAATCGTCAGGACACCGGCACAGACACTGGAATTGTTTTAGGTCAAGCCGGGTTCGTCAATGAATGTGCGCTTAACGGTCGAGAAGCAAACGTCCAACGCTCAACGTCCAATGCTTGAGTAAGATCAATATTTGTTGCCTCGGAATAGCGTGATTCGATGTTGGGCGTTCGACGTTGGGCGTTGGACGTTTTTCTGGCAACTTAATTAACCTTGAAAGTGCAGGAGCCAAAGCAACCAGCCGATTACGAATCGCGATTGCGAGGGCCATTGGCGCGGCTAAAGCGCTGGCTCGTCGCGCATCACATGACGTTAATCGCGATCGCCGACACGCCGCACTCGATCGCGCTAGGGTCGGCGATCGGAATTTTCTTTGGCTTCACACCGCTGTATCCGCTTAAGACATTATTGTCGATCGCTGTGGCTTGGGTTTTCCGCTGCAACAAGATCGCGGCTGCGATTGCGGTGACGCTACACGATGTCATGATTTGGGCCATGCCCGCGATCTATGTCGCCGAATACCATTTGGGGTGCTGGAGCCTCCATCGCCCAGCAGCCCAGCGCGTTCATTTTCGCCAGTTCAGGCTGCACGATTTCGTGCACTGGCATGTATTTTCACGCGTCGTCTGGCCGACGTTCTGGCCCGCGTTTGTTGGTTCGCTCTTCCTTGCGATCCCTTCGGCAGTAATCGTTTATTTCCTTATGCGCTTGCTGATTAGTCGCGCCCGAACACTGCAGAAAATCGGCTGACTCAGCAGGTGGAACGCGTTGTCCTCAATGCGTTGGCAAAAAGCCGCGGCCTTTACGGTCTGATGTTTGCGCCTTCGGCGATTATATTGGCATCGTCTTCGGAGAAGCCGATCCACCTCACGGCAGTGGCCCGAAGCGTTTGCGAATCAGAATGCGACGATTAAGGTGCTGCGGTTCGAGGGTATTTATGCATTTGTCACGGCGATTTCTCATTTCTTTCTCTGCCGTTTTGATCGGCGGGTCCATTGTTCGCTCGGCGGCTGCGGCACAGGCGTATGTTATTGCCGATGCGCAGACGGGCTACATCTTGGAAGAACAAGAGCCGAGAAAGAAACTGCAAGTTGGCAGTCTGACGAAGATCGCGATGGCGAGTGTCGTGCTCGATTGGTCGGAGCGGAAATCAGGTGACCTGAACCAGGTGGTCACTATTCCGCAGCAGGCGTTTGTTGGAATAACGGAAAATAACATCGGTTTTCAACCGGGTGACACAATTACGTTGCGCGATCTCCTCTACGCCGCGCTTGTGCAATCGGATAATATCGCGGCCTACACGCTCGCGCACCATGTAGGTTCGCAGTTGGGCTCACTCTTGCCCAGCGACATTTCCTCGAAATTAACGCCCGTGGATGCGTTCGTCGCTCAAATGAACGCACTCGCCAAACAGTTGAAGATGGAACGCACACGTTTCGTCAATCCGCACGGTATTGATTACAAGGTCAAGCCGGTGCCGTACTCCACCGCAGAAGACATGGCGCGCCTGACTCGATACGCGATGAACAAGGCAAGTTTCCGTTTTTACGTGTCGCAAAAGGAACGCCAGATTTCCTTCGATCGCGCGGGACACCGATTGAATTACATGCTTCGCAACACGAACGAACTTCTGGGCAAAATGGGCATCGACGGTGTCAAAACCGGCCTCTCAGCGCGAGCGGGCCAGTGTCTAATTTTGTATGCGAACCGTGAATCGGAAGTTGTTCGCCAGGGCCAGCAGGAAACTGTGTATCCGCGTCACTTAATGGTCGTGATCCTGGGCAGTTCGAATCGATTCGGCGAAGGGGCGGCACTTTTGCAGCGCGGCTGGCAGCTCTACGATCAATGGGCGGCTGCTGGTCGTCTTGCCGATCCAAAAAAATTGCTCTGATAGCGCAATTGCGAAAATGAAGCCGCGGATTGGTGTTCTGACCAGCGGGGGTGATTGTCCAGGACTCAACGCGGTGTTGCGCGGAGTCGTGCTGGC
>QHOK01000008.1:0-11518 GCA_003218755.1 Verrucomicrobiota bacterium | reverse complement strand
CGTTGTGCCTGCACATGTGATCGCAGACGCGAAAAAAATATTGGACGAACTTCAGGTCAAAGCGTTGATCATCGTAGGCGGCGATGGCTCATTGGTGACGGCGCAGCAATTACAGGAGGACGGGATAAATTGCATCGGGGTTCCAAAGACCATTGACAACGATCTCGAAGCCACAGCCACGACGTTCGGATTCGATTCCGCTGTTGATGTCGTCGTCGATGCGCTCGACCGGTTGCACACTACCGCCACCAGTCACCGCCGAGTGATGGTCGTCGAAGTGATGGGACGGCATGCGGGCTGGATCGCGCTGCATGGCGGCATCGCCGGTGGAGCGGATATCATTTTGATTCCCGAAATCCCGTTCGATTACGACAAGATCGCCGGCGTGATTAAGGCGCGGGAGGTTGCTGGTTGTTTGGGAACGGTCGTCGTGGTCGCGGAAGGCGCACGACGGAAACATGGCGAACAAGTGAAGCGCGACGTAGAGGCAGGCGAGTTTCGGCTTGGTGGGGTTGGCGAAATCATGGCGCGCGAAATCGCGAAGCGCACCGGCAAGGAGACGCGCTGCTGTGTGCTCGGCCATCTACAGCGCGGCGGCGCGCCGACGACGTTGGATCGGATTCTTGCGACGCGCTTTGGAGTCAAGGCTGTGCAATTGGCGAACGAAGGCCACTTCGGCTCGATGGTCAGTTACCAAAACTATAAAGTCCGGCATGTGCCGATCGCAGAAGCGGTCAATCGCCTAAAGCTGGTTCCGCCCAACGGCGAGGTCGTCCAGACTGCGCGCGACGTGGACATTTCCTTCGGCGACTAATTTCTGTAGCCACCGCCCGATGGGCGGTCCTGTGCATGTGAATCGAGCATGGACGGGCCACAGGCCCGTGGCTACAACTTCAGTGCTGTGGCGTGCGCTGTCCTCAGCGCACCAGCCGTTGAATCGAAAACAGAATTCCGCTGAGACAGCAGACACTACAGCCGTTTTCGCGAATCGATCACTTTGCTCTGGAAATCAAACATCAAACATCCAACATCAAACATCGGTGAAAATCGTTCTCGCGTACTCCGGCGGCCTCGACACTTCGATCATTCTCCGCTGGCTCAAGGAAAATTATCGGGCCGAGGTCATCGCGTTCTGCGCCGATATCGGCCAGGAAGACGAACTAGTCGGGTTGGAGGCAAAAGCGCTGACAACCGGTGCGTCGAAATGCATCATCGAAGATCTGCGAGAGGAATTCGCTCGCGATTTCATCTTTCCGATGTTCCAGGCCGGCGCGATTTACGAGAACCAATATTTGCTAGGCACCAGTATCGCGCGCCCTCTCATCGCAAAACGAATGGTCGAGATCGCGCGCGCTGAGAAGGCGGACGCGATCGCTCATGGCGCAACAGTCCCGGTCGCGCAGAAATGATCGCGTTCGCCGAGGCGAATGGAATTCCGGTCGAAGTGAGCGCGGAAAAACCATACTCGATGGATCGCAATCTGCTCCACATCAGCTACGAAAGCGGCGTGCTGGAAGATCCATGGTTCGACGCCAGCTCAAAAGAAATGCGCAGCATGTACAAATTGAGCGTCGCTCCCGAAGATGCGCCTGACCGACCGGAACACGTCGAGCTGGAATTTGAGCGGGGGAATTGCATCGCTCTGAATGGCGGAAAACTTTCGCCGCTTGGCGTGTTGCAAGCGCTGAACAAACTCGGCGGCAGACACGCCATTGGCCGCATCGACATTGTAGAGAACCGCTTCGTCGGCATGAAAAGCCGCGGCGTTTATGAGACCCCCGGTGGCGCAATTTTGCATTTCGCGCATCGCCAGATGGAATCGCTCACCATGGACCGCGAAGTGATGCGCTTGCGCGACAGTCTGATCCCGAAATACAGCGAGCTGGTTTACAACGGCTTTTGGTTCTCGCCCGAACGCGAGGCGCTACAAGCGCTCGTCACAGAAACACAACGTGATGTGACCGGAGTCGTGCGCCTCAAACTGTACAAAGGCAACATCATCGTTGCCGGCCGCAAAAGCCCGAAGAGTCGGTACGATCCAAAAATTGCAACGATGGAAGGTGAGGCTTCGGCCTACGACCAGGGTGATGCAACAGGATTCATTCGTCTGAATGCGCTGCGGCTAAAACTCCATTCCGCGTTAAAAGGTAGGGGCGATTGACCTCAATCGCGCAACTCCCGAATGGAGTGTTTGCGCTCGACGCCTAGGGCGTAAAAATAGGATGATGCCGTAGCGAGACGGTAACTCGCAGCAAAAATGGCCGCCGAAGTCAAAAAAGAGATCCAGCTGGAGATCGCGCACGTTTTGTTCGTCGATATCGTGGCGTATTCCAAGAGGGCGATAGCTGATCAACGCGCCGCTATTGAGAAGTTAAACCAGATCGTCCAGTCTACCGACGAATTTCGCGCAGCGGAAAGCGAAAATCGCTTGCTCAAGATTGCTACCGGCGATGGAATGGCGTTGGTTTTTTACCAGAGTCCCGAAGCGCCGACGGAATGTGCACTGGAGATTAGCCGCGCCTTAAAAGAGCATCCGGAACTGCAGGTGCGGATGGGTGTACACAGCGGACCAGTCAGCGGCGTGATGGACGTGAACGAGCGGGCGAACGCTGCCGGCGCCGGAATGAACATCGCAAAACGGGTGATGGATTATGGCGATGGCGGTCACATCTTGCTTTCGAAACACGTGGCCGAAGATCTCGAGCAATACCCTCGTTGGCAGCCACTGTTGCATGATCTTGGCGAATGTGAAGTGAAGCACGGCGTGCGCGTTTCGGTCGTGAATCTCTACACCCCCGAACTCGGGAATCCGGCCGTGCCCGACAAGTTGAAGGCTGCGCGTGTTGCCGCCGCAAGAAAAAAACGGGCCACTGCACGGCGAAGATCCCTGCGTCACAAGCGATCGCTGTCCGAGGTAGAATCAGCAATTCCAGAAAAAAGCATTGCGGTGCTTCCCTTTGAAAACCGCAGCGAAGAAAAAGCCAATGCCTACTTTGCCGACGGCATCCAGGACGAGATTCTGACGCGCTTATCGAAGATCGCCGATCTAAAGGTGATCTCGCGCACATCCACGCAGTATTATAAAAGCGCGCCTGAAAACCTGCCTGAGATCGCCAGGCAACTTGGCGTCGCTCACATCCTGAAAGGAAGCGTGCAAAAGAGCGGCGACGCCGTGCGCGTGAACGTCCAGCTGATCAAAGCAGCCAATGATTCCCATCTTTGGGCCGATACCTTTGATCGCAAACTGATCGATATCTTTTCGGTCGAGAGCGACGTCGCAAGAGCAATAGCAGATCAATTGCGAGCGCACCTCAGCGGTCGGGAAGAGCAAGTCATCGCCGCCAAACCGACCGACAATGTTGAGGCTTACGATGCCTACCTGCGTGGTCTGGCTTATCGTCTGAAAACTGTAAATACGCCCGCCAACTGGCTCGGTGCGCAGAAGTATCTCAGAGAAGCGGTGCGGTTGGACCCGAAGTTCGCCCTTAGTTGGGCCCTGCTGTCATACGTGGAAGCGGACGGCTACCTCACACTGACTCTTCAACCAACGCTCGCCCTCCGTGAAGAGGCGCGGCAGGCAGCTGAAACCGCGCTCGCTCTTCAGCCCAACCTTGGCGAGGCCGTAGTGGCCAAGGGCTATTACCACTACGCCTGCCTAAAGGATTACGACACCGCAGTGCGTTACTTTGAGCAAGCACGTCAGTTCCTGCCGAATAGCAGCCAGATTCCTGAATCGCTGGCCTATGTCGCGCGGAGGCGAGGCCAGTGGGACCGAAGCGAGTCTTATTTCAACGAAGCCGAGCGGCTCGACCCGCGCAACGTTAATCTTCTCACCCAGCACGCGCTTTCCTATATCGACCTTCGTCGTTTCTCCGAAGCGCTACGCAAGCTTGATCAGGTTCTAGATATCACACCGGGCGACGTGGATACCCTTGTGTTCAAGGCGGCTATCGCACAAGCCGAGGGCGACCTGCCGCGGGCCTCGGCGCTCCTCGCTCCGCTGCATCCGAACGCCGACGACTTCAACGCCTTGGAAACACAAGTTTACCAAGCGATCCTGGAGCGTCGCCCTGCATCGGTCGTTCCTCGGCTAAAGGAAATACTTGCCAAGCCTGATCCAGCGTTGGGTTATATTAATGGTGAACTGCGCTTTTGGTTGGGCTGGGCGCAGGAAATCGCCGGCGACTATGCCTCGGCAAAGGAAACTTGGCGACAGACGCGCAGCGAACTGGAATCTTTCCTCAAAGAACAGCCAGAAAACTACCAGTTGATTGGCGATCTCGCGCTGACCAATATGGGTTTCGGTGACAAAGCCGCCGCGTTCAGTCTGATCAAGCGGGCGATGGCCTTGATTCCGATCGAGAAAGACCGGAAAGATGGTCCCCAGCCGATCGAGATCCTTGCCCGGGTAGCGGCGCGCATGGGGGAACCCGACCGCGCCATCGCCGCTTTACAGAAACTGCTCTCGATTCCGTACGAGGGCGCACTCGCTGCAAACGTGCCGCTCAGTCCCGCGCTACTCCGGCTCGATCCGATGTTCGATCCGCTCAGGAATGATCCGCGCTTCCAAAAACTCGTCGCCTCGCCCACGCCGAACAACACAAAGCGGTAGGATTTGGCGGTTCCTTCCCCTGTGTTTCAGCGCGACTTAAGCGCGTTTTACCTGGCTAATCAAGCGACCTCTGCGACTACTCGCACCGGCTCTTCCACTGCCGTTTGCTGGCAAATTTGCTTGCACTTGCTTCGATCGATTTATGCGGTTGAGCCAGTATGGGGAGAGACAGCGGCGACGATTTAAGTCCGATGCAATGGTGAAGAAAGAATCTGGAAAGCATTGTTCTCGCGGTCCGGTAGCGATGTAGAATTCTAGTTGTGCTCGACGTTCGGCTGTCCATCGGTGATTCTCCCTTTGCGCGACTTCCTTTTCGCTGTGCTTTATGTCCGCTGAGATTAGGAAAGAGATCCAGCTCGAGATCGCACATGTTTTGTTCATCGACATTGTCGGTTATTCGAAGCTTTCGATTAACGAACAACGCGCCGCTGTCGATGAGCTAAATGAGGTAGTCCGCGCCTCAGAGCAGTTTCAGAAGGCTGAAGCTGCGGCTCGCTTAATTAAAATCCCGACCGGCGACGGGATGGCGCTAGTATTTTACACCAGTCCGGAAGCGCCTGCGCAAAGCGCGGTGGAGATGAGTCGTGCGCTGAAGGAACATCCTCGCCTGCAACTTCGCATGGGAATTCACAGTGGACCCGTCAGCGGAGTTGTGGATGTAAACGAACGAGCCAATCTGGCGGGGGCTGGCCTCAACATTGCGGAACGGGTAATGGATTGTGGCGACGCTGGACACATTTTGCTGTCCAAACACGTGGCCGAAGATCTGGAAGAATACGAAAGGTGGCGCCCGCTGTTGCACGACCTTGGTTCATGCGAAGTGAAGCATGGAATGCGCGTCTCGGTCGTGAACCTCCATGACGATCAAATCGGCAATGCGAAGCCGCCGCGGAAATTCGAGACCGTGTACAAGCGCCGGATGCGTCTGCGCTGGGCGGCAATGGCGGCAGCGTTGCTTGCGCTCGCGGCAATTGCCGCCGGTGCCGTAATGTTTTCCCGTAATCGCGTGCAATCGACGCTGGTTGCGCCGGAAAAAAGCATCGCAGTGCTCCCGTTTGAAAATTTGAGTGAAGAGAAAGCAAACGAGTTCTTTGCTGATGGCGTCCAGGATGAAATCCTCACTGGCCTTTCCAGAGTTGCCGACCTGAAAGTGATTAGCCGCACGTCGGTGATGCAGTACAAGACCCGTGCCAAGCGCAACCTTCGCGAAATCGGCGCAGCGCTCGGCGTAGTGCACGTGTTAGAAGGCACAGTCCAGCGTGCCGGCGGTCGAGTACGCGTCAGTGCTCAGTTGATCGATGCGCGAACGGACAGCCACCTCTGGGCGGAACGTTACGACCGCGATGTCGCCGATGTGTTTGGAATCGAAAGCGAGCTTGCCGGGAAAATAGTCGCGCAGCTTCAGGCCAAAATCTCTCCGAGTGAAAAAGCGGCAATCGAGCAAAAACCAACGACTGATCTTGTAGCTCACGATTTGTACATCCAAGCCAAAACACTCATCGCAACTTCTGCCTTTAGTACGCCTGCACGCGAAAGCCTGACCGAGGCCGTTAGCCTGCTGAATCAGACAATCGAACACGATCCCGCGTTCGCGCTTGCATATTACCAACTCGCCCAGGCCCATGATCAGTTCTATTTTGGCGGCGCTGATCACACTCCTGCACGCTTGGCTCTGGCAGACGCGGCGATCCAATCGCTCACTCGCTTGCGCCCAAATTCAGGCGAAGTGCATCTCGCCCTCGCCAAGCATTTGTATTGGGGATATCTCGATTACGACCACGCTCGCCAGGAACTCAAACTGGCACAAAAAAGCTTGCCCAACGACCCACTGTCGTTTGAAATACTCGGCTTTATCGATCGACGCCAGAGTCGGTGGACTGAATCGACCAAAAATCTCGAGCGCGCTATCGAGCTCGACCCGCGAAACGCTGGCTTCCTCAAACAACTCGCCGATAGTTATGTGTGTCTGCGCCAGTATGCCGATGCCGAGCGCGTTTTGGACCGCACAATCGCGGTTGATCCCAAAGACTCAAACATGCGAGCGTACCGTGCGGATATCGAACTCGACTGGCATGCTGATCCGCACCCGCTGGGTTCCACGATAGGGGCGATCATTGCCGAAGATTCGCGTGAAGCCCAAAACATAGCGGAACTTTGGCTTAAAGTATCTCTTTGCCAGCGCGATTTTGATGGCGCGACTCGCGCTCTGGCTGCGATGCCGATCGCTGGATGTTACGAGGACTGGATTCCATTTCCGCGGACCTCGTGCGAAGGTGTAGTCGCTCAGATGCGGGGCGATAAAGCGGCGGCGCGTGCTGCCTTTACCAGCGCGCGTAACGAAGCGGCCAAACTGATCGCAGATCAACCTGACTATGCGGAAGCGTTTTGTGTGCTCGGGATGGCTGACGCAGCTCTTGGCAACAAGGAGGACGCAATTCGTGAAGTTCGCCGCGCCACCGAGCTGATGCCAGTCAGCAAAAATGCCATAGAAGGGGCGTTGTTGATTAGATACCTGGCTGTTGTTTATGCCTGGACGGGCGAGAAGAATCTTGCCTGCGAACAGTTAACCACCGCAGCGAAGCTTCCCGGGTTTTTAAGCTATGGTGAGCTCCGTTTACACCCGTACTGGGACCCGCTGCGCGGCGATCCGCGCTTTGATAAGATCGTCGCCTCACTCGCGCCGAAGTAGACTGCCTCGCATGTCCGCTGAGATTCAAAAGGAAATTCAGCTCGAGATCGCGCATGTCTTGTTTATCGACATTGTCGGTTATTCGAAGCTTTCGATTAACGAGCAACGCGCCGCTGTCGATGAGCTAAATGAGGTAGTCCGCGCCTCAGAGCAGTTTCAGAAGGCTGAAGCTGCGGCTCGCTTAATTAAAATCCCGACCGGCGACGGGATGGTGCTGGTATTTTACACGAGTCCGGAAGCGCCTGCGCAGTGCGCGGTGGAGATCAGCCGCGCTGTCAAGGAACATCCCCGCCTGCAACTTCGGATGGGAATCCACAGCGGGCCAGTTAGCGGCGTGGCCGATGTAAACGAACGGGCCAATCTCGCGGGCGCTGGAATCAACATGGCCAAACGGGTGATGGGTTGCGGCGACGCTGGCCACATTTTGCTTTCGAAGCATGTCGCTGAAGACCTCGAAGAATACGAGCAGTGGCGACCGCTGTTGCACGACCTTGGTTCGTGCGAAGTGAAACATGGCGTGCGTGTCTCGGTCGTGAACCTCTATGACGATCAATTCGGCAATGCGAAGCTGCCGCGGAAATTCGAGACTGTGCAGAAACGCCGGACGCGCCTGCGCTGGGCGGCGATGACGGCAGCGTTGCTCACGCTCGCGGCAATCGTCGTTGGCATCGCAATGTTTTCCCGTAATCGCGTGCGATCGACACTGGCTGCCCCAGAAAAAAGCATCGCGGTGCTTCCGTTTGAAAACCGTAGCGAAGACAAAGCGAATGCGTACTTCGCCGACGGGATCCAGGACGAGATTCTGACACGCTTATCCAAGATCGCCGATCTAAAGGTCATCTCGCGGACTTCGACGCAACATTACAAAAGCACCCCTGAAAACCTGCCCGAGATCGCCAGGCAACTGGGAGTCGCCCACATTCTGGAAGGCAGCGTGCAGAAGAGCGGCGAGGCCGTGCGCGTAAACGTGCAACTGATCAAAGCCGCCAATGATTCCCATCTTTGGGCGGATACGTTTGATCGCAAACTGACTGACATCTTCTCTGTCGAAAGTGAAGTGGCCAAAGCCGTCGCCGACCAATTGCGCGCGCACCTCAGCGGTCGGGAAGAGGAAGTCATCGCTGCCAAACCAACAGACAACACCGAGGCTTATGATGCCTATCTGCGTGGGTTGGCTTATAGCTTGAGAACAGCAAACACACCCGCCAACTTCCTTGGCGCGCAGAAATATCTCAGAGAAGCGGTGCGCTTGGACCCGAAGTTCGCCCTTAGTTGGGCGCGGCTATCATGGGTGGAAGCGCGCGGCTACGTTACACAGAATCTTCAACCAACGGTCGCCCTCCGTGAGGAGACGCGACAGGCAGCCGAAACCGCGCTCACTCTTCAGCCCGATCTCGGCGAGGCCGTATTGGCCAAGGGCTACTACCATTACGCCCTAAAGGATTACGACACGGCGGTGCATTACTTTGAGCAAGCACGTCAGCTCCTACCCAATAGCAGCTGGATTCCTGAATCGCTGGCCTATGTCGCACGAAGGCGAGGCCAGTGGGACCGGAGCGAATCGTACTTCAACGAAGCCGAGCGGCTCGACCCGCGCAACGTTTTCCTACTTAGCCAGCACGCGCTTTCCTTTATCTGCCTTCGTCGTTTTCCCGAGGCGCTGCGAAAGCTTGATCAGGTTCTCAATATCACGCCGGACGACGTGGATACCCTCGCTCTAAAGGCGGGTATCGCACAAGCCGAGGGCGACCTGCCTCGGGCCTCGGCGCTGCTCACTCCGCTCCACCCCGCTGCCGACGACTCCGTCGCGTTGGAAACACAAGTTTACCAAGCTATCCTGGAGCGCCGCACTGCACCGGTCATCCCTCGGCTGAACGAAATACTGGCCCAGCCTGATCCAGCGTTGGGTTATTATAATGGCGAACTGCGCTTTTGGTTAGGCTGGGCGCAAGAAGTTGCCGGCGACCATGCCGCCGCCCAGGAAAGTTGGCGACAGGCGCGCAGCGAACTGGAACCTTTCCTCAAAGAACAGCCTGAAAATTATGGCCTCATTGGAGATCTCGCCCTGACCAATATGGGTCTCGGTGACAAAGCAGCCGCATTCAAACTGATCGAGCGGGCCATGGCCGCGGTGCCGATCGAGAAAGACGCGTTGGATGGTCCCATTCCCACCGAGATCCTCGCCCGGGTGGCGGCGCGCATGGGAGAACCCGACCGCGCCATCACCGCTTTACAGAAACTACTCTCGATACCGTATGAAGGCGCAGTGGCTTCAAACCTGCCGCTCACCGCTGCGCTCCTCCGGCTGGATCCGATGTTCGATCCGCTCCGGAATGATCCGCGCTTCCAAAAACTCGCCGCCTCGCCCGCGCCGAAAGAATGATGTAGAGGCGCTTGTGCCAAGCGCCTAAGCTGAGCGGGCATGGCCGACGAAGTTAAGAAAGAGATCCAGCTCGAGATCGCCCATGTCTTGTTCATCGATATCGTTGGCTACTCGAAACTTTCGATTAACGAGCAGCACGCATCCGTCGATGAACTGACGCAGATTGTTCGCGCGTCTGAGCAATTTCAACGCGCCGAAGCCGCGAACCGTTTGCTTAAAATCCCGACCGGAGACGGGATGGCGCTAGTATTTTACACCAGTCCGGAAGCGCCCGCGCTATGCGCGGTGGAGATCAGCCGCGCTCTTAAGGAACATCCGCGCCTGCAACTTCGGATGGGAATCCACAGCGGACCCGTCAGCGGCGTGGTCGATGTGAATGAACGGGCCAATCTCGCTGGCGCTGGGATCAACATGGCGCAACGAGTGATGGATTGTGGCGACGCCGGCCACATTTTGCTTTCGAAGCGCGTCGCTGAAGACCTCGCAGAATACGAACAGTGGCGACCGCTGCTGCATGATGTCGGTGCCTGCGAAGTCAAACATGGTGTGCGCGTCTCGGTCGTGAACCTGTATGCGGATGAAGTCGGCAATCCCCAATTGCCAAAGAAGTTTCAAGTCCTGAGGAAGCAACGTGCGCAGGTGCGCTGGGCCGGAATGACGGCAGCGTTGCTCGCGCTCGTGACGATCGTCGCTGGCATTGCAGTCGTTTCCCGTAATCGCGTGCGATCGACGCCGGTTGCGCCGGAGAAAAGCATCGCGGTGATGCCTTTCCAGAATTTGAGCGAAGAAAAAGCGAACGCTTATTTTGCCGACGGCATTCAGGACGAAATCCTGACGCGCTTATCCAAGATCGCAGATCTTAAGGTGATCTCGCGCACTTCGACGCAGCATTACAAAAGCGCGCCGACAAACTTGCCCGAGATCGCCAGGCAACTGGGAGTCGCCCACATCCTGGAAGGAAGCGTGCAGAAGAGCGGCGACGCCGTGCGCGTGAATGTGCAGTTGATCAAAGCAGCTAATGATTCCCATCTTTGGGCTGACACGTTTGACCGAAAACTGACTGACATCTTTTCTGTCGAGAGTGAGGTCGCCAAAGCTGTCGCCGACCAATTGCGAGCGAAACTCACCGGTCGAGAAGAGCGAGAGATTGCCGCCAAGCCGACCGACAATCCTGAGGCTTACGACGCCTACTTGCGTGGTCTCGCTTACACACTGAAAACTCTCCCCACAACCGCCAATGCCCTTGGCGCACAGAAATATCTCAGAGAAGCGGTGCGGTTGGATCCGAAGTTCGCTCTTGCCTGGGCACTGTTTTCATTCGTTAATTCACGCGCCTACGGCACACAGAGTCTTCAACCAACCGTCGCGCTCCGTGAAGAGGCGCGGCAGGCAGCCGAAACCGCGCTCACTCTTCAGCCCAACCTTGGCGAGGCCCTCCTGGCCACGGGATCTTACTACTACGCTTGTCTGAAGGATTACGACACCGCAGTGCGTTACTTTGAGCAAGCACGCCAGCTCCTACCGAATAACAGCCGGATTCCAGAATCGCTGGCTTATGTCGCACGGAGACGAGGCGAGTGGGCCCGGAGCGAGTTGTACTTCAACGAAGCCGAGCAGCTTGACCCTCGCAACGTCTACCTAATCACCCAGCACGCGAGTAACTATATCTGTCTTCGTCGTTTCCCAGAAGCGCTGCGAAAGCTTGATGAGGTTCTCCACATTACACCGGGCGACCTGGATACCCTTCTATTAAAGGCGGGTATCGCACAAGCCGAGGGCGATCTGCCGCGGGCCTCGGCGCTCCTAGCTCCGCTCCATCCAGCGGCCGACGACT
>QHOK01000037.1 GCA_003218755.1 Verrucomicrobiota bacterium | reverse complement strand
TCGTTGCGGGTGCGTTCAATATCGAGTTCGAGACTCTTGAGCACTCTGGCAGCGACGCCTTCGCCTTCGCGCAAAAGCCCAAGCAAAATGTGTTCCGTGCCGACGTACGAATGATTGAGCGCCTTGGCTTCCTTGCCTGCCAGCGCCAACACTTTTTTCACGCGCGGCGTGTAGGGAACGTTACCGACTATCTTGGTCTCCGGTCCCGAGCCGACCTGCTTCTCCACCTCCATGCGAACGGTCTCAAGATCGAGACCCATCTTCTGCAAAACGTTGACCGCAACTCCCTGGCCCAGTTTGATGAGTCCCAAAAGCAGGTGCTCGGTGCCGACGTAGTTGTGGTTAAACCGGTCGGCTTCCTTGCGAGCAAGCGCCAAGACCTGTTGAGCCCGCGGGGTAAAATTATTCATTGTTCGATGGCGCGTTAGTCGAGCCATTGCCCGACTCCTTTGCCATCTTACTAATATCAGGTTTGGGGAAAACTTTCAAACGGTCGCGGATAATTTGGGCGCGCAAATGGTCGCGTTCTTCGGCGTTCAGTTTTTGTTGAGAGCTTTTTTGCAAGTGCGCCGGCTGCGTCTCGATAAACAATCCATCAATCTGCAGGCGTTGGTCTTCTGGAAACGCACCCAAGTCCATGCCGAGTTTGATGACCGAGAGAAGGTTGAGCGCTTCTTTCGACGCCATGGCGTGCGCGTAAGTCAAAACGCCATAAGCGCGACCGATCTGATCGCAAAGCGTGTTCGGTTTTTTCTGGAGCAAAATTTGACGCGCGTCATGTTCCTTTTCGATGATTGTTTCAATCACTTTCGTTAGACGATTGATGATCTCGTCCTCCTTCTCACCAAGGGTGGTCTGATTTGAAATCTGAAAGAGGTTGCCCATTGCTTCAGTCCCTTCGCCATAAAGGCCACGTACCGCGAGACCGATTTTACTTACCGCTTGAACCACTTGATTAATCAGGTCGCTCAGGACAAGGCCTGGCAAGTGGAGCATAGCGGAGGCGCGCATGCCAGTGCCAACGTTCGTAGGGCACGCAGTCAAGTATCCCAGCCGCGAATCGAAAGCGAAATCGAGTTTGCTCTCAAGTGCGCTGTCGATCTTGTCGACCAGCTTGAATGCCTGCTTCAACTGGAGCCCCGATCGAATCGATTGCATCCGCAGATGATCTTCTTCGTTGATCATGATGCTAACCGTTTGCCGCCGATTCACCACCACAGCGCTACCCCCACCTTTGGCAGCATGTTCGCGACTGATCAGATGACGTTCCACCAGCACCTGCCTGTCCAACGCCGAAAGGTCCTGCAAGCTTTCGGAGAATGATTCCTGCATTTCCGGAAGCGCTTCCACCTGCGACCTGATCAGTTCCAGGATCGAATTGCGTTCGGCTTTCTTGGCCCAGCCCGGAAAAGGACGGTCGCGCAGATTGCGCGCGAGGCGCACACGGCTGCTGATTACAATTTGGTGATGCGGCCCTTCACCGCGCAGCCATTCTCCAGCAGTAGCCAGCATGTTTGAAAATTTCACGGGGAATTGAAGAGTTCACTTTCGAGTTGTTTAATTTGATCGCGCAACGAGGCGGCCGTCTCGTAGTTCTCGTCTGCCACGGCTTTCTGCAGATTTTCGGTCAGCGCGCGCATCCGGTGACTGAGCGCCACGGCGCGCTGTGCGCGCTCCGGCAATTTTCCCACATGTTCGGTGCCTTTGTGCATTGCTTTTAAAAGCGAGCCGAGACCCTCTGCAAACGTGACGTAGCACTCGCTGCACCCCAGGCGTCCAGTTTTTTTGAAATCAGCCTGGCTAAAACCGCATACCGGGCATTTTTGGCTGGGTGCTCCCTTTTCGATCTCTTCCGCTGCTCCAATGCCGAGCAGCAGATCGGCAAGAGCGAAGCTCGTGGGATCCTGTACACCTTTTTCTTTCGAGCAAGCTTCGCACAGATTCACCTTGTGCATTTTACCTTCCAGAATCTGGGTCAGGAAGACCGTCGCATCATTGCATTTGCAAACGTCGCACAACATCTCTGTTAATTAGACCCAGATATTCTGGAAACATTCAACCCCGAATATTTCCCCGACATCTTCTGCGTCAGAAGTGGCTTTGCTCAATGCTAAGCGAAAATCGGTGTGCCCGTTTCGCGTGTCATTTCCCGGAAGCGCGCAATTATGCGCGTAGTAATGGGGCCGGGTTTTCCGTTTCCAATCAGGCGCCCGTCGGCTTTGACGACAGGAACGATCTCGGCAGCCGTCCCTGTGAGGAAACATTCGTCGGCAGCGAAAACATCATGGCGCGTGATGTCCGCCTTTAACGTTTTGAAGCCGAGTTCCGCGGCGATCTCAAACACTACCGAGCGCGTGACGCCGCGAAGCGCGCCTGCCGTAACTGGCGGCGTAACAATTTGACCGCGCTTGACGACGAAAATGTTGTCCGCCGTGCATTCGGCAACGTTGCCCGCGTCATTCAACATCAGTGCTTCGTCCGCGTCAGCCAAATTTGCTTCCAGCCGTGCCATCACATTGTTCAAATAATTGAGGGACTTGACTGCCGGATTGAGCGCGCCGGGATTGCAGCGCCGCGTTGCGCAGGTGACAATCGTTAAGCCCTTTCGATAGAGGTTCTCGTGATACAGGGTGATCGCTGCCACAATAATAATCACGCTCGGCCATTTACATTGCATCGGATTTAAACCCAGATTGCCGATGCCGCGCGTGACCAGTAGCCGGACATAGCCGTCCCGCACATGATTCTGTCGGATTGTCTCGAGGAGCGCGTCCGTCATGTCCTGCTTGGTCATTGGAATTTCCAGACAGATCGACCGAGCCGAGTCCCACAAACGATCAAGATGTTCTCCGAGCCGGAAAACACGCCCATTATAAAAACGAATCCCCTCGAAAATTCCGTCGCCGTATAGGAGACCATGGTCGAAGACGGAGATTTTGGCGTCCGCTTCGGAGTAAAATTTTCCGTCGACGTAAATCTTCGCTTCCTTGATACCCACTGAGGTGGGCCGTGGGCGACCTTCAATTGCCGGTTCAACTACTGCATCCGCAGTAGGCTCATGAATTTTAGGTTCCTCTAATACCGCTGCATCAGTGGTTTTCATAATCGCAAAAAAATCTTCGACGTTTACTTGCGTAATTCAAGCAGCAAAAATAAAAGATGTTACATCGTTAAACCGTTGAAACGTTGAAGCATGAGCGTCGATGGATTCGCAATGTAAGGATTTAACGACTTACGTCTCCCGCTCACTGCAACACTCCATCCTTGATGTGCAACTGCCGGTCGCCGCGTGTTGCCAGACGAGCGTCGTGCGTCACGACAAGCAGCGTCTTCTTCCGATCGCGCGCGAGATTTAACAGAAGATCCATAATCGCATTGCCTGTTCTCGAATCGAGATTTCCCGTTGGTTCGTCGGCAAAAATGATATCGGGATCGTTCGTCAATGCCCGCGCGATGGCGACGCGCTGCTGTTCCCCGCCTGAAAGTTCCGCCGGTAAATGCTGCATGCGATCGCCTAACCCGACGGAGGCCAAACTCTCTTCGGCGTCGCTTCTTGTCGTCCTGCGCCCGATCATTGCCGGCAGAAGCACATTTTCCAATGCGGTAAGCTCAGGCAATAAGAAGTAACCCTGGAAAACAAAGCCCATTTTCTGATTGCGTAGACGCGCTTCGCTGGCTGAGCCACTCCCATAAAGCTGACGCCCTTCGAATTCGACGCTCCCCGATTCAGGCCGTTCCAGTCCTGCCAGCGTATAAAGCAGAGTTGTCTTACCCGCACCCGAAGCCCCCGAGAGAAAGACGGCTTCGTTGCGCCCGATTTCCATCGAGATGCCCCGCAGAACTTCAATCCGCCGGGCGCCCATTCGAAACGACTGAAAAAGATCACGGGCGATTAACTGGGGCGGCTGCACGAGCAAGTATTTCCCACTAGGATCGACATTGCACAAGATCAGTTAAAACGACCAAGCTTCGGCCAGCATTCTTTTTACACTGTCTGTGCAGCGACGGGCTACTAAAAAGCCGCCGTTGAAATCCGCGGCGGCTTCTCGGTAAACGTCAGTCTCGTTATGCCATTCCCAATGACTGCAATGTCGGCTGATCAATTGCCGACGTGACGTAAAGCCGGTGGTCGCGTTGATAATCCGCGATCGCCGCGCGGCTAAGTGGCCCAAGCAGACCATCCACTTCGCCGTGATAGTAGCCCTGCTGTTGCAACGCCAGTTGGACATTGCCGATCACCTGATTGGGCGGCAAATTGTTGTAAGCGTAGATCGGACCGTCATATGGATAATACGCGTTACCAGGATCGTACCCCCAGGCCGGATACCAGAATCCGGCATTCCAATAGTACCAGCCTCCGCTCACCAGGATGACTCGGCTGTAGTGATTACTCCACCAGAATTTATCGTGCCAGACCGATCTGTAATTCCGGAATGCCAAATAATTTTTACCCTGCCAGTTTTGGCTTCCTTGAATTCGTCTGTTTTGCTGAAACTTCACAGTCGCGATTCTCGGATTCGGCTTGTTTGGCAGGTTTAAACCGTACGCATGGAATGGCGTCACTGGCTTCAAGGGCTTCGTGCTTGGAGTCAGATTACGAGGTCTGGGTGATGATTGGGTCACTGGCTTCAAGGGCTTTGTGCTTGGAGTCAGATTACGAGGCCGGGGCGATGATTGGGTCACTGGCTTCAAGGGCTTTGTGCTTGGAGTCAGATTACGAGGCCGGGGCGATGATTGGGTCACTGGCTTCAAGGGCTTTGTGCTTGGCTTGTTGATGTTGGCGGGATGCCTCTGGCGCACAGCCGCGTGCTCCGCGGGTTTTGTCTCTTTTTTCTTCGGCTCCGGTTTATGTTCCGAGTGCTCCGCGGGTTTTGCTTCCTTTTTCTTAGGTTCCGGTTTATGTTCTTCGTGCGCGGCATAGCCAACGCACGCGAGTGCAAGGGTGCAAAATAAAACAAGAAATCTTCTCATAAGTTTTTTCTTTGTGGGTTAGGAGACGTTTACGGTCTTATACCTATTCAACCGCAGCTTTGGCAAGCATCGTTTTAAGTCGGTGCGCAGTCAGATGCTACAAAAAAGCCGCCGCGGAAAGAGCTCCACGACGGCTTTTCGATTGTACGAGTCTCGTTACGCCATTCCAAGCGATTGTAGCGTCGGTTGATCAACTGCGGCTGTTTCTGGCAGCCCGCTGGCGCGTTGGTAATCTGCAAGAGCGGCGCGTGTCTGCGGCCCAAGCAGACCATCCACTTCGCCCTGGTAATAACCTTGTTGCTGCAGTACTGTCTGGACATTGGCAATTACCTGATCGGGCGGCAGGCGATTGTAGGCGTAGATGGGGCCATCCCAGGCGTAATACGCATTGGGATAGTAGCCCCAGGCAGGAAACCAGTAACCGGCGTTCCAGTAATACGGGGCGCCGAACACGAACACGATGTTATTGTGATGGCTGTGCCACCAGTTCTGATCGTGCCACTCAGATTTGTAGTTGCGGAAAACGGTATAATTTTGGCCCTGCCAGTTTTGGCTTCCTTCGATGTGTTTGCCTTGCTGGAACTTCACAGGGGGGGCCTTTGCGGTATTTGGCTGTTTTGGAACATTGAAGTGCTGCGGCTTAAATGGCTTTCCTGCTTTCGCCGCGCCGGCTGTCGCGGTCTTTCCGGCTGTGGTCGTGCTAATCTCTCCTGGCTTGCCTGCTCCCGTTACTTTTCCACCCTTTGCTGCCTTGCCTGTTTGTCTCTGGTACGTCCCCGTTGAGGTTTGGCCCTGCTTGCCCTTCTGCCCCTGATAAGCTCCCGTTGAGGTTTGACCCTGCTTGCCCTTCTGCCCCTGATAAGCTCCCGTTGAGGTTTGGCCCTTCTTGCCCTCATAGGCTCCCATTGACGTTTTCTTGGGACTCGCTCCAGCGCCCGTCGCATGTCCAGTCGTAGTCGGAGGTGCGTGCTGCACCGTTTGCGGCTGCTTTTTCTTTTGTGATTTGTTTTCTTCTGGCTGCGCAGTGTACGCGACACTCACGAGTCCAAGACTGCAAATTAAAACAACAAATATTCTCATAAGTTTTTTCATTCGGGGTTGTTAGACCTTTTAGTGACTTTATTTATTCAACGTTGCAGCGATGTCTTTCGGATGCCTTCGCTGCCACAAAACGCTGGCTGTTCCGCTCAGCCCTCCACTTCTCAGCACTGTTGTCGCACGGCCTCAAACAACACAATTGCAACTGCTGTGGCCAGGTTCAGACTTCGTGTCCCGTGCATCGGGATAGTGATGCAGTTATCAGCGTTAGCTTCGAGTAAATCATTCGGGACGCCTTTCGTTTCGCGGCCAAACACAAGGAAATCATCCTTCTGAAATCTCACTTGGTGGTAAGGACGTTTGCTTTTCGTTGTCAGGAAAAAATAACGCGTGCCCGACGGCTGCGCGCGCCGCAACGCGTCAAAAGAATCCCACAATTGCGGACGCACTTCCTCCCAGTAATCGAGGCCTGCTCGGCGCAATTCTCGATTATCCAGCGAAAAGCCAAGCGGTTTGATCAGATGCAGGGTAGATCGCGTGGCGAGACAAAGCCGGCCGATGTTGCCCGTGTTCGGAGGAATCTCCGGCTCAACTAGGACAACGTTGAACATAACACTCTTCCGCTTCCGCTTAGCCTTAATCTTCTTTCCGTTCAAAGCGGATTGAGAGGAAGAGGTAGAGGAAGATTATTTCAACTTGCTGGCGACAAACTTCTCCAGCTTCACCACGTCAGCCGCGAATTTGCGAATTCCCTCGCCAGTCTTCTCGTACGCCATCGCATTCTCGTTCAGCAACCATCGAAATTTCTTTTCGTCCAACTCGAGCTTGTCGATCTTCGCCGATTTCGATTTTTCGGGATCAAGTTTGCGTTCGAGCGGCTCGATCGATTCGGAAAGTTCTTTCATCAATTCGGGACTGATCGTTAAACAATCGCACCCGGCCAGCTCCCGGATTTGGCCGATATTGCGGAAGCTCGCACCCATGATCTCGGTCGGGATGTCGAACTTCTTGTAATACGTATAAATTTCCTTAACTGACTGCACCCCTGGATCTTCTGGACCGGTGTAATCGCGCTTGTATTCTTTCTTGTACCAATCGTAAATCCGCCCGACGAATGGCGAGATGAGCTGCACTTTCGCTTCGGCCGCGCGCACCGCCTGCGGCAACGAAAACATCAGCGTCAGATTGCACCGGATTCCTTCCTTTTGCAGTTGCTCGGCCGCGTTCAATCCTTCCCAAGTCGACGCGATCTTAATCAACACGCGTTCCTGCGGAATCTTGCGCTCCTCGTAAAGTTGGATCAGTCGCCGCGCTTTGTTGATCGAACCTTCCACATCATACGACAACCGGGCGTCGGTCTCGGTCGAGACGCGTCCCGGCACAATTTGAAGAATGTCGCAGCCAAATTGGACAAGGAGATGATCGCAGATGTCTTCGATCTGCGCCTGACCGCTCAAACCTGATTTCTTTCGATCCGCCAGCACCTCGTCGACCAGATGCGCGTACTCTGGTTTCTGCGTTGCGGCATAGACAAGACTCGGGTTGGTCGTCGCGTCCTGTGGCTTGAAATCCTTAATTGATTCAAAGTCGGCCGTGTCGGCCACGACTTTCGTGAACTTCTTCAGTTGCTCGAGCTGATTCAGTTTCGTTTCAGTTTTTAGCTCTTCGGTAACAGTGGTACTCATAATCTTTGCTCCTTCTTTCACAACGTACGCCCCAGCGACGGATCGACAATGGCAAATTCGAACTGTAGCGGCAGCCCGTGACCGCTGAGTGCCTCCTAGTCTCTGCTCACATAGAGCCGCGTCCGGCCCGCTACAGTTTGGCAGAAACAGCGGGCTGGGATTGAACAGCTCTCCTCGAACCGAGCGCTGCTTTGACAAAATTGTTTCCGAGCTCCCACATTGGTCCTGGGAACTTGCGGCACTCCGTCAGCACGTCGTCGAGCGCGTTCACGAACATGTTGACTTCTTTTTCGCCGATAATGAGCGGCGGCAAAATTTTCATGACGTCCATGGCGTGCCCCGCGACCTGGGTGAGAATTCGATGTTTGCTCAGCATCTGGGTCACGACCATTTGCGCGAACAGCACCTTGTCGATTTTGTGTAAAAGTTTCCACGCCATCTTCAGTTTGAATTCGCTCGGCTCATGAAACTCGATCCCGATCATCAAGCCCTTCCCGCGAACTTCTTTGATGAACGAATGTTTAGCGCGCAGCGCGTCGACCTTTTCCATCAGCAGCGCGCCCATTTTCGCGGAATTCTCGATTAACTTCTCATTGTCGATCACTTCGAGCGCGGCCAAACCGCAGGCCATGGCTAGATTGTTGCGCCCGAAAGTTGTCGAATGAACAACGCACCGATCCATTCGCGAAAACGTTTTTTGGTAAATCTCGCGCCTGGTCACAATCGCTCCGCACGGCACATAGCCGCCGCTCAACGTTTTCGCGAGCGTGATGATGTCCGGTTCCAAATTCCAATGCTGGAATCCGAACATTTTTCCGGTGCGACCGAGCCCGGTCTGCACTTCATCGGAAATGAGCAGCGTGCCGTACTTGCGACAAAGTTCCTGCGCGCGCGGGAAGAAATCGGTATTCGATGTTTGGCAGCCTTTCCCTTGAACGGTTTCGATCACGAAGGCGACGACGTCACGCGAGCGCAGTTGTCGATCTAACTCGTCGATGTCGTCGAGCGGTACCCGTGCGTCGAAGCCTTCCATCAACGGGCCAAATCCCTCGGTGAAACTTTCGCAACCCATGAGCGAGAGTGAACCGAGGCTGAGTCCGTGAAACGCGCTCGCCAGCGACACCGCGCGCTTCCTGCCAGTCGCAGCGCGCGCGAATTTCAGCGCGCCTTCCATCGCTTCGGTGCCGGAGTTACAGAAGAAAACCGCATCCAGATGCGGCGGTGTCCGTTTCACAAGCGCTTCCGCAAGCAATCCGCTCAGAAGTGAGCAATCCATCTGCACCATGTTTGGAAGGTCGATGTCGAGGACGTCGCGGATCGCTTGTTGCACCATCGGATGATTCCGCCCGATGTTGAATACGCTGTACCCACTCAGAAAATCCAGATACGGCTGATTATCCATGTCATAGAGGTATGCGCCCTCCGCTCGTGCGTAGACCTTGTCGAACCCGATCACCCGCTGGGCCGCTACTAGCGATGGGTTCACGTGCCGCTCATGGAGCCGATAATTTTCGCCGAGCCGCGCCGCTACGATTTCCTTCAGATCAAAAGCCACGTCCCAACGTTCTGCGATTTACATGCGAAAGGCAAATTCTGTAGCCGCTTCGCTGGTGCGAAGCGCGGGCGTCCCTTGTAGAACGACAGCTACAGCAAAAAAGCTGCAGAATCAGAAGCGATCCTGCAGCTTTAGGTTTGCGAACTGAGTCTCGATTATTCCTCGACAATGACTCGCTCAACCGTACGACTCTCAGCCGGGCCCGTGTAATAAACACGCACCTTTTGACCAGCTCGCAGCGGGGCTGTCACCACTTTGCCCGCACCGTCAACGATTCGTGCGGCTGTGCCCAGAGCAAAACTGACAGGTCCCTGATCACTCTTAACCACAACGGTCTTGCCGGGCTCATAGGTGGTCACCGTGCCGGCGGTATAAGTTGTGGTAGTAGTCGTTTCTGTCGTAGTTGCTGGTTTTGTCGATGTAGTAGTTTCCTCGGTCGTCGTCGTGCTGGTTTGCGCAAAAGCTAACGGCGTTACCAGCGCGCAGATCAAACCAATAATTGTCTTCTTCACTCTAATCCCTCCTGTTTATGGTTAGTTTTACCCACAAGTTCGTGACTCACGGGTTAAATGGACGCTCCCCGTCCGTCTCCTGTTTTGACTGGCTTCACCGGGGCGGTATTCGAACTATTTGCTGTTTGCGCGATTGAGCGACCCTGGCGATTTATTAATGTAGCTGCCGATGAGTCGCAAAACACCGCCCGCCGATCCAGTCCTTACAGACGAACTCGTAAAGCGGCATGGTCTCACTCTGGAAGAGTTAGAGCGGATCAAAAAAATCCTCGGACGCGAGCCGAACTTCACCGAGCTTGGAATTTTCTCGGTCATGTGGAGCGAACACTGCTCATACAAAAATTCGCGAAAAGAGCTGAAAAAATTTCCCACCACCGGGCCAAACATCTTGGTCAAAGCCGGCGAAGAGAACGCGGGCGTTGTCGATATTGGCGATGGCTGGGCAGTCGCGTTCAAGATGGAGAGCCACAATCATCCGAGCGCCATCGAGCCGTTCCAAGGCGCCGCGACCGGCGTGGGCGGAATCATTCGGGATATCTTTACGATGGGCGCACGCCCAGAGTTTTGTCTGAATTCGCTCCGCTTTGGGCCGATCACGGATCCAAATTCGAAATCCGAAGCGCGAAAAACTAAAATCGCCGCGAACCTGCGGTTGTTCACGGGCGTCGTCTCCGGTATTGCGCATTACGGTAACTGCGTCGGCATTCCGACCATCGGCGGCGAGATTTACTTCGACGAAAGCTTTGAGGGCAATCCTCTGGTAAACGTTTTTTGTCTGGGCGTGTTGCGCCACGAACAACTCGCGCGCGGCACGGCAGAAGGCGCTGGCAATCCTGTTTTTTACGTCGGCGCCGAAACGGGCCGTGACGGTCTCGCAGGCGCAGCGTTTGCATCGCGCGAATTGACCGAACAATCACGCGAAGATCGTCCCGCCGTGCAGGTAGGCGATCCGTTCAAGGAGAAATTATTGCTCGAAGCATGTCTCGAACTACTCACTCGCGGTGCTGTTGCCGGAATTCAAGACATGGGAGCGGCCGGTCTGACTTGCTCGACGTGCGAAACTGCCAGCCGTGCCGGCAGCGGTATCGAGATCGATCTGGCTAAAGTGCCCAAGCGCGAGCCAGGAATGACCCCGTACGAGATCCTGCTGAGCGAATCACAAGAGCGCATGCTAATCATTGCCCGTCACGGAAAGGAAGACGTTGTCCGCGAAGTATTCGAGAAATGGGACGTGCCATGCGCAGAAATTGGTCGCGTCACCAGTGACGGGATCATGCGCGTGCGAAATAATGGCCAAATTGCTGCGGAGATTCCAGCGAGAGCGCTGGCTGAAGAAGCGCCGCTTTACTCACGTGAAGCAAAAGCTCCTGTAGCCGCGATCGCTGATCGCGGCGTGGACAATTTACCTGAGATTGACAGTCACCAGGCTCTCCGCCAACTGCTGCGCGATCCGACAATCGCGTCCAAGAACTGGGTTTATCGGCAATATGATCACACCGTTCGCACCGGCACGATTGTGAAACCGGGTTCTGATGCCGCTGTTTTCTTCGTTCGCTACGCCAATAAAATTTTGGCGGCGACTACCGATTGCAATTCGACCTACTGCGCGCTCGACCCGCGCGAGGGCGGCAAGATCGCCGTCGCCGAAGCGGCGCGTAACCTTACATGTTCAGGCGCAAGGCCGCTCGCCATTACGGATTGCCTCAACTTCGGCAATCCCTACAAGCCCGAAAACTTCTGGCAATTGCGTGAAGCTGTTGAAGGCGTGGCAGAAGCATGCCGCGCGTTTGGAACGCCCATCACAGGTGGAAACGTCTCGTTGTATAATGAGAGCCCGACTGGAGTTGTCGACCCGACGCCGACGATCGCGATGGTCGGATTGATTGATGACGAAAAGCACATCACCACGCAGTGGTTCAAAGACGAAGGGGACGTCATCATTCTGATTGGCAACATCGGAAGTGAGCTTGGCGGCTCGCAATTTTTGAAAGTTTGCCATGGTCGCAAAGAAGGTCCTCCGCCACACGTCGATCTTAACCTTGAACTCAAGGTGCAAAGTGTTCTTCGCGATCTCATCCGCCGAGGGCTCGTAAAAAGCGCGCATGACTGCTCCGAAGGCGGGCTTGCCGTCGCGCTGACGGAAAGCTGTTTTAATCCTGAAAAGCTTTTTGGAGCGGAGATCGACTGTAGCCGTCGCCCTGTGGGCGACGCGAAGCGCAAAGACAAAACAAGTCAGCGCCACGCTTCGCACAGCGAAGCGGCTACAGCTTTGTTTAACGAATCACAGTCGCGCATTGTCATTTCCGTCGCGTCCGGAAACCTCGAGAACACGATAGCGATGTTGCGTGAACGCGATGTTCCGTTTCAGCAAGTTGGGAGGGTTGTCGGTGATCAATTACGCATTCAAGTGAACGACCAAAAATTGGCCTGGCCGATTGCCGATCTTTACGACGACTGGTGGAATTCGATTCGTCGCCTTGTCGAAAGCGATTCGTCTGCCGAGCGGATCCCAAGCTTATAAATGGAGCACGATCGAAATGTTCTTTTTCAGGGAGCGGTCCCGGAAAATTACGACCGCTATCTCGGCCCGGTGATATTCGAACCATGGGCCGAAGATTTGGTATTGCGGCTGGCAGGCAAGAAATACGAACGCGTTCTTGAAATTGCCTGTGGCACGGGAATCGTGACTCGTCGATTGCGCGACGCGTTGCCTGCGACAACCGAAATTGTGGCGACTGATTTGAACCCGGACATGTTCGAATTCGCGAAGCCGAAATTTAGAAAGGGCGAAAACGTTATGTGGCAACAGGGAGACGCCTCCTCTCTTCCGTTTCCCAATTGTTCGTTCGACGCTGCCGTTTGCCAGTTCGGTGTGATGTTCGTTCCAGACAAGGCCGCCGCCATGCGCGAGTCTTATCGCGTCCTTTGCAGCGGCGGTGTTTTTCTCTTCAACGTCTGGGATTCCTTTGAGGCGAATCCATTTGGCCAAATTGCGCACACAACGATCGCTTCATTCTTCGATCACGACCCGCCTGGATTTTATAAGATCCCGTTTGGTTTTCACGATTCGACAGTGATTCGAAAACTGCTGCAGGACGCTGGGTTTGAAAAGATTGAATCTTTTTCTGAAACGAAACCTTGCCGGAGCGCCTCGGCGAGGGAATTCGCCACGGGATTGGTGCGCGGCAATCCAGTCGGCGGCGAAGCAACAGAGCGCGGCGTCGATCCTGAGGAGCTGATCGACGCGGTCGCAAAACGAATCGCGGAACGTTTCGGCGCCGCTCCGGTCGAGAGCACAATGCGCGCGATTGTTTGGCAGGCGATGAAGTTTTAATCCCGCGATTGAATGTGGATCAATTTGGTGGATTATTTCGTGTGATCTCCCCCTCGGGCAAAACTGATCCAGACCACGCAGCCGACTCTGCCGTGCTGCCGCAGCACGAGTGCGGGCTTTTCGGCGTGTTCGGCCACCCGAACGCGGCGGCTCTGACCTATTACGGTCTGTTTGCCTTGCAGCATCGCGGGCAGGAGAGCGCAGGGATTGTCACGAGCAACGGTCCAGGCACAAGCTTTTTGATGCACAAGGACATGGGGCTCGTTTCCCAGGTGTTTGGTCAGGAAGAACTGGCGAAATTAAAGGGAACGCGCGCGATCGGGCATACGCGTTACTCAACGACAGGCACCAGCACGATTAAAAATGCGCAACCGTTCGTGGTTGATTGTGTGCGCGGCCAGATGGCAATTGCGCACAACGGCAATTTAATTAATGCCGACCTTCTGCGCGATGAGCTGGAACGGAGAGGCTCGATTTTCCAAACCACCGCCGACAGCGAGATTATTTTGCATCTTCTGGCGCAACCCTCCGAAAATGGCGGAAACGTCCTGGCGGCGTTGCGCCGAATTCAAGGCGCGTTTTCGCTGATCATCATGAGCGAACGGGAGCTAATCGCAGTGCGCGATCCTTTTGGCTGGCGCCCACTCGCGCTCGGGAAGCTCGACGGTGCTTATGTGCTGGCATCTGAAACATGCGCCTTTGATCTGATCCATGCGGAGTTCATCCGCGAAATCGAACCTGGCGAAGTGCTGATCATCGACGACAACGGACTGCGCTCGGAACGGCCATTCCCGGACGAGCGACCCGCATTTTGCATGTTCGAGTACGTTTACTTCGCGCGGCCGGATAGCATGATCGGAGGCGTGAATGTCGGAAAGGTGCGCATGGAGATGGGACGCGAACTCGCTCGAAAGTTCCCTGTTGAGGCCGACATTGTCGTGCCAGTGCCCGACTCGGGAAATTATGCCGCTCTTGGTTTCGCTCAGGAACTACAAATTCCTTACGCCCACGCTTTCGTCCGCAATCACTACATTGGGCGCACATTTTTGCAGCCGAGTCAGCTGATCCGCGATTTCGACGTGCGAGTGAAATTGAATCTGATCAAGGAAATGGTTGCCGGAAAACGCGTCGTGGTTGTGGACGACTCGATCGTGCGCGGCACTACCGCGCGCGCGCGTGTGGTGAACCTTCGTGAGGCCGGAGCTAAGGAAGTGCACATGCGCGTGAGTTGTCCGCCACATCGGTTTGCGTGCCACTACGGAATTGATTTTCCGGACCCTGAGAAATTGATCGCAAACCAGATGTCGATGGAAGACATCTGCAAATATCTTGGCGTCGACAGTCTCGGTTACCTCGATGTCGAAGGAATGGTGCGAGCGACAGGAAAACCGTTGAACACATTTTGCCTGGCTTGTTTTACCGGTGACTATCCCCTGCCCGTCGATCCTGCATTGGACAAGTTCATCATGGAACGACGCGAGCAGCGTGCCAAAGCGCTGGCCGATCAGGAAGCGCACCCCACGTTGTTCGCCGATTTGAAGTAAAATCGGCGTCCACAGATTACGCAGATTGACACAGATTTTTGCTGCAAACTAGTCTGCGAAATCTGTGAAATCTGTGGATAAAAAAAAGAAGGCATACGCGCGCGCGGGTGTAGACATCGATCTTGGCAACCGGCTGAAGCGACAAATTCAGTCGCTCGTAAAGCAAACACATGGCCCAGAGGTGCTCGGCAAAATGGGCGGTTTTGGGGGATTGTTTTGCGCGAATTTTTCCGAAATGCGCGAGCCGATTCTGGTGGCAAGCATCGATAGCGTCGGCACCAAATTGAAGATCGCGTTTGCGACGGATAAGCACGACACCGTGGGCATCGATCTGGTAAATCATTGCGTAGACGACATTGCGGTGTTGGGTGCGCGCCCACTTTTCTTTCTGGATTACATCGGCTCTGAAAGACTCGAACCCCGCGTGTTCGAACAATTACTTCGCGGTTTTGCTCGCGCCTGCCGATCCGCAGGCTGCGCTCTCCTCGGTGGTGAAACGGCGCAAATGCCCGGCATGTATCGCAAAAGCGAATACGATCTCGCCGGTTGCATCGTTGGGATCGTGGAGCGCAGCAAAATCATCGACGGCAGAAGAATCCGCCCCGGTGATGCAATTCTCGGCTTGCAATCAAATGGGTTGCACACCAACGGCTACTCACTCGCGCGAGAAATCTTGCTTCGCAAGATGCGGCTGAAAGTCGGTTCGCGCTTGCCAGGGAGCTCGAATACCGTCGGTGGAGAGTTGCTGCGCGTGCACAAAAATTATCAGCCGCTCCTCGCAAAAATTCCAAGCGGCGTGATCAAGGGTCTGGCCCACATCACCGGTGGCGGTCTGATTGATAATCTGCCGCGGATTCTGCCTCCGAATTGTGGTGCAGTGATTGAAGCGAAAAGCTGGAAGGTCCCGCGCATCTTCCAAATCTTGCAGCAAAATGGAAAGATCGATCTTCGAGAGATGTATCAGGTTTTCAACATGGGCATCGGAATGGCAGTGGTCGTCGCGGAGCAAAATGCAGACCGCGCGATGTCGATCTTACGGGCGAAACGAATTGGTCGGATCGAACGCGGATCAGGGAAAACTGTTTTGAAATTGTAGGGCGTCCGCCGCGGCGGACACCATTGGGATTTACGGCAGCTCCGGCGATGCGGGATCAGTGACATTCACTGGCACCTGAACTTTCAGTGTCGAGTCCGTGCTGGCGATTTTGTCTCGCCGCATTACCCGCTGTAGGCCAGCGCGGTGCGCTGCGAGGTCTACAAGCTCCGCTACTCGTGACTTCAGTGCGCGCGCTCGCGTCCACAGGAAAAACAGAAAGAGCAGGTAGGCACCAATGGACCAAAGATCAACATGGGAGACGTTAAGCTGGCGATAGATCAACAGACTTACAACAATAAGATTAAGAATGAGGGTGGTGGTAACCAGCCGGTTACGAAGCCGGACACGCGTTAAACATTTTCCACCGCCATGGTATTCGGTGACCGTTTGAAGCGCTATGCTCCACCAGAAATTCCCGTAGATTTGAATGTCCCAGTCATTCCAGCCGCTGTCGGTCGAATAGCGCCAGCCTTCTTCCTCGAGCAACTGAAAGATGGCGCCTAGCAGATAGTGGCGGTCCCTTCCCTGCTCGCTCCAGAAAACGCGGCGACTCAGACTGCCGGCGGAGTGGGCGCGTTCTAGTAAATGCTCGTGCCGCCGAATCACATTAGCTGGTGTGCGTTTGAAGCGCAGCCAGGTGAAATAACGAGAAAATCCGCGCACGAGCGGCTGGGCAAACGCCAGGAGCATCACCAGTAACCGCGCGCGCACCGTGTCGAATTTCGGCTCAATGGGAGCGCGCACCATGTAGGAAAGCGCCACGCATAGGCTGCCGCCCAGCATGAGGTAGGGCACAATACGCAATGCAGGCAGAAAAATTCCCAGGCCAAAAAGGAAGATGGTCAAGGCAAACCATTCGATGCTGCTGAGGTACGCGGCTACGTCTGATTGCGGCGAGGGATAAATCGACTGAAAAAACCCTTCACCGAAAATTCCGTGATAAATTACTGGTCGGTTAACAAACCAACTGAAGCGCGGCGTGCCGTAGATTTGACCACGCCATTTCGCAGTGCCAGTCGGCCCAAAAAAAATCAAATGCTTAAAGCGAAGAAGCGATTCCGCTTCACCGTAGCCATCCTGCTGTTTCAAGAAAGCGCGAAGGGTAAAACGTCGATAGTGCCAGACGATTGCGGCTGGACTGAAAGCAATCACCCATCCAGCCTGCTGGATTCGCCAGCAAAAATCGACATCGTCCCCCGCTTTATGGTATTCGGGATCGAAGCCGCCCATGCTTTCAAACGCCCAGCGATAAAACGCCATGTTACAGCCGGGAATGTGCTCGGCAATTGTATCCGTAAGCAAGACATGACTAGGACCGCCGGGTGCCGCTGCAACACACGCTTGAATCCAATTCTGTGCCGGTGGTGTAATGTTCGGTCCACCGACACCGGCATAATCGCCAGTTACAAGCGTGCCGATCAGATAATACAGCCAATCCACATCTGCCATGCAGTCAGAATCGGTGTAGGCCAACACTTCACCTTTGGCAGCGGCAGCGCCGGTGTTGCGAGCGTGACTTAATCCATGATTGCTCTGATGAATGTAGCGCACCTGTGGGAACTGCGCTGCAACGTAAGCTGTGTCATCTGTCGAGCCGTCATCAACCAGAATGATTTCATACGCCGGATAGTTCAGCTTACCTAACGAATCGAGGCAGCTCGCAAGCGTCCGAGCTCCGTTGTACGAACAGACAATTACCGAGACGAACGGTGTCCGCGGCAACGGCCGATGAGGCAAGGCGGAATCGTTTCGCCCCAGTTTTTCTTCAAGCGTGTAGAAAGATTTCTTTGGTTTGCGCTCCCGTGTGACGATCCCAAATGCCCAGTCTGTAATTTCCTCGCCGCCAGTAAACCATTCGTCAGTCCAGGTAAAAAGAATCGTTCCGGCAAGGCCACATTTTACGACGCTATCGATGTGCCAACCGAGCATGTCGGCCTGCTCGTCTTCCGAATGCCGGATCGTGTCCATGCCGAATTCCCCAAGGATAAGCGGATGCTCACCAGTGAGATTTTGGAGCCGCAGTAGGTAACCTTCGAAGTCGCGTTGGTTGTGGAGGTACACGTTAAAACAGCAGAAATCAGCATTCTGCGGCAGCAGATATTCGGTCGGGGGATACGTGGCGTAGGAAAAGAGGGCATCCGGATCGATTGCGCGCCCCATCCGGATTAATTCCTCCACAAATTCAATCACGCGACGTGCGCCGAGCCAGCGCGCCATCGTGCTGGAAATTTCGTTGCCTACCAGGTAACCAAAGATTGCTGGATGCCGTGCGTGTATGCTCACTGCAGCACGAACGGCTTCGGCGATTTGTTTGCGGGTGGATCTTTCACGCAGGAACTCAATATGTTTTTCCCAGGGAAGCGTCACCAGGACGCGCATGCCAGCAGCAGCACAACGATCAAGAAACCAACGCGGCGGCGCGTGGTAAATTCGAACAAGATTCAAACCAGCCTGGCGCATGAGAGCGAGATCGATCTCGACTTGCTCAGGCCGCCCAAGATAATTCCCTTCGCCGTCCGGCTTAAAGGGACCGTAAGTGATACCCTTAACAAAGAACTTTTTGTCACCCTCGAAAAAGAATTTCGCAGCAGGGTGAATTCGCGAGTTTGGCGTCTGTGTCATGTCGAGCGAAGTCGAGACATCTCTCAATATTTCCTAGGCTTCAATCAAGAGATTCCTCCCAGCCTTCGCATAAAGCTGAGGCGTGGCAAGCAACTCGCTTGGAATGACAAAATAGAAATGCTCCCCAACCAAAAGGAAGACCGCCGGCGTCTGCGTGGTCCCAAAAAACCGCGCGCAGCGCCAGCCCAACTCGACATTCGAAGAGATTACGTCGCTCTACAACTTCGCGATTGGAATTTTTAATCAATCAAGTCACCATGGGCGAATGAAAATCGCCACCATTATTGCTCGCGTTCTTCTCGGACTGATCTTCGTTGTCTTCGGTTCGAACATCTTCTTGCACTTTATTCCGATGCCGCCACCGCCGCCGGGGCCGTCCGGCGACTTCACCAAGGCGCTTTTCGTGACCCGTTACCTTCATGTCGTCGGCGTATTCCAAATCGTCGGGGGATTGCTCCTGCTTATCGGACGCTTCGTGCCTCTCGGTTTGGTTTTGCTCGCTCCCGTCATTGTGAACATTGACCTTGTTCACATCTTGATGGAGCCCAGCGGTCTGCCAATGGCCACCGTCATTTCGATCTTGTTGGTCTTTCTCGTGTGGCGATACCGCGACGCGTTCGTGGGTATCGTGCGTCCGTGATCCGGCTTATGGCTGCGCAAACCAATAGCAAGACACCTCACGTCGTCGTGCGCGGCGGCGCCGACAATTTCAAGCAGGAGATCGTTGCAGGTAAGCACGGCCTCGTCGCAGATGAACCGGTGAGCGCAGGTGGCGGCGATGCCGGCCCGGATCCATATGATTATTTGCTGGCGGCTCTGGGCGTTTGCACGTCCATGACGGTCGGCTTCTACGCGCGTCGAAACAAATTGCCTCTCGAGAATATCAAGGTTTCGCTGTGGCACTCGCGCATCTATGCAAAGGACTGCGAGGAATGCGAAACCAAGGAAGGCATGCTCGACAGAATCGATGTTGAAGTCGAACTAACTGGGTCTTTGAGCGACGCGCAGCACGCGAAGCTGATGGAGATCGCGGCAAAATGCCCCGTGCATCGAACGCTTACATCTGAGATCAACATCAGGCTTCGCGCGGCTTCGACAACATCTCCATCGTAGATAGGAAGGGCGCCAGTCGAATTGATTGACGTTGTGGCTGTTGCAAACGCCACATCAATTCGCGCGGGCAAAAACCGCCCAGATTCGCCGCTAGGCTCGGACTTGCGGTGAAATCCTGACGAAAGTTCGGCGGTTACATTTTCATTGACGCGGCGAAGTGCGCTTGGCTGAATAGCCGAAAGTTATTCCCGCGCTTCTGTGAACTCCCATGAACAGACCGCATCTGCGAAAAACTCATCGGCTGCACCGCAATTGGATGTCGAACGCGAGGTTCGTTTCGCCGTCGTAATGTACGGCGGCGTTTCGCTGGCGATTTATATCAATGGCGTCACGCAAGAACTTCTCACAATGGTGCGAGCAACTGCGCCGAGCAAGGTCGGCGGAGAGGAGGCGTTGCTCGCCGAGGATGCCTCCGAGTTGTCCGGCACAGCAAGCGTTTATCGGAAACTCGGCCAGTATCTTGACCGCCATCACGACAAGCTCGCAAAAGCGGCCACGCCTGGTCCGGATGGAAAACGGCCGCGGCCAAACAAGGACAAGATTCGGACGCGATTCATTGTCGACGTGATATCGGGCACGTCGGCCGGCGGGATCAACGGGGTTTTTCTCGGCAAAGCGCTGGCGCGAAATCAGAAGATGGACGGCTTGAAAAAGCTTTGGCTAACAGAAGGCGACCTGGGCAAGCTGCTCAATGACGCCCAGTCAGTGAAAGATTTGAGTGCGTACGGTTTCTCCGTGCAGGAGCCACAGGCGTCGCTTCTCAACAGTCAGAGAATGTATCGCAAACTGCTTGAGGCGCTCGAGCAAATGGCTGAAGGAAAACCCGATAATCCCGAACCTTCGCCGTTGGTGAGCGAACTCGACCTTTTTATCACTACCACTGATATCGAAGGAATTCCCTTGCCGATCGATCTGGAGGACGATGTGGTTTACGAGCGGCGTTACCGAAACGTTTTTCATTTTCGCTATGCGCCATTGCCCAAATTGAACAAGCCCATCACGCCCGATCCATTTGCGCATCTTGAGGCAAAAGACCGAGACGATTTCACTCGGTCCGACGATCCATTTCTGGCCTTCGCGGCGCGGTGCACGTCGTCGTTCCCTTTTGCCTTCGACGCAATGTGTTTGAACGACATCGAATCAGTGAAAGATCGTTATCCGCGTTACGCGGAATATTCGACCAAAAACAATAATTGGGAACGCTTCTACTCCGAGTACACGCAGCTAGCTCTTTACGATATCGACAAGCAGGCGCGTGGCGAACCCGCAACTGGTCTTTCGATCACTCAAGATGAAGCGAAAAAGAAATTACGTGACGCATTTGCAAGTCGCGCTTTTGGCGATGGCGGTTATCTCGATAACAAGCCGTTTAGTTATGCCACGTCGATGTTGATGCGGCGTCCCGCAGCCAGCGTGGTCGATCGCAAACTTTTGTATATTGAGCCAACACCGGAGCATCCGGAATTTGTTCCGCCCCAGCTGCATCGACCGCGGCCGGATTTCGCTGAAAACGTGCGCGCGGCAGTGCTCGAATTGCCGCGACAGGAAACGATTCGCGAAGACA
>QHOK01000007.1 GCA_003218755.1 Verrucomicrobiota bacterium | reverse complement strand
TGTCGAGGCCGCCGAGCCGGTCGAAGGTTGTCTTGATAACGTGATCCGCTCCGGCGCGGGTGCTGACGTCAGCCTGAATGAACTGTTCGGGATTGCCGCCTACGGGGATGGTTCTTGCAGTGGCGAGCACCGTACCGCCGCCGCGTACCAGGCGATTCACAATAGCTTCGCCAATTCCCCTGGTGCCGCCGGTGACGAGGATTCGTTTGCCGGTGAATTCGTTTGCGTCGTATGGAACCTTGGATGCGCTCATCGGTGAACCTCCTGGTTTTCGTTCCTGCTGTGACTAGGCAGTAGGGTCAGTAGTTCCTCTAAAGTCAGCATAGCATGCGCAAAGCGCGGTCCATTGATCTCGTGCGCCGCGTGCATGCCTTCCGCATCGAATGCAGCGGTCGCATCCTTGATCAGCGTGACGTGGTAGCCAAGCTCCATGCCGAAGCGAGCGGTGGATTCGATGCAGGTGTTCGCTACAAAACCGACCAGGATGATTTTCTCGATTCCCCGCTGTGTGAGCTGGGCGTCGAGATCAGTATTGGCGAAGCCGCTCTGTCCCCAGTGCTCCAGCACGACGACGTCGCCAGCGCGGGGGCCAAATTCGGGATGAAACTCTCCACCCCAACTTCCGGCGGCGAAGCCTTGGCTTTGGTTCGCTCGAACCTGGGTTGGGTTCATATGTTTCCAGCCAACGTAGTCGCCTTCGCGCCAGCGGTGGTGCGGTACGATAATGACCTGGATGCGCGCCGCTCGGATCGCGGGAATCAGCTTGCGCATGTTGTCGTAGAAACCGACCGCTTCGGCCGTCTCCCTCGTCGCCTCGTAGAACTTCCCCGTTCGCTCATGAAATCGTTGTAAGGGTCGACGATCAGCAGGGCGGTGCGGTCTGCGGTGTAGGTGGTCGTTGTCATGGCTTACCTCCAAATCGGAGTTGCAGCGAACTATGCTCGGCCACCTTTACTCGGCGCCTTGTGCATTCCACGGACCGACGCCGGCGAAATGGGTCGGTGTTATTCGGGTGATGTAACCGGGAATGTTCCGCATCGCAGCCGGCGGATAGTCAGCATTTGGCCCCAGATAGATTCGGGCCAGGCGTTGCAAGAGATCCACTGCGCCGCCTTCGGTCACGCGCGCCGTACCGTAAATCACCACGTATTCGCGCAACCCTTTCGCATTTGTCTTATCGCCGAGCAGAGACAACGCGACTCTTCCGTCGCGTCGAACGTTCCTGACTTTCTTATGCGCAGCCATGTGGCCGATAACGAACTCCTCGTTTTCTATTCCGACCCAGACCACGGTGACCTGTGGGCCGCCGTCTGAATTGAGCGTAGTCAAATGAGCAAGAGGAGCCTTTGGTAGCAGCTCGCGAACGGATTGTGGAGTCTTCATGTGTGTTTCTCCCTTTGGGCGTCTATGCGCCCACGCGGACGATGAGCTTGCCGAAGTTGCGTCCTTCCAGCATTCCGATCAAGGCTTCGGGCGCGTTCTCCAGACCGTCGACGAAGTCCTCGCGATAACGGATGCGGCCCTCGGCGATGCCGGCACCGACCTCGCGCAAGAATGCGGGATAGTGCTCGGCGGCAAATTCGTTGTTGATAAAGCCGCGCACCGTCAGGCTCTTCGACAGGATCTGGCGCATGGTGGCGGGCAGCCGGTCGGTGCCGTCACCCTTTCCCACGCCGTTGTACTGCGCGATCAGGCCGGAGACCGGGACGCGCGCAAACTTGTTGAGCAACGGCAACACCGCCTGCCAGATCGCCCCGCCGACGTTCTCGAAGTAGACATCGATGCCGTCCGGGCAGGCCGCCGCCAGCTTGGCGGCGAAATCGGAGTCCCGGTGATCGATGGCGGCGTCGAGGCGAAGCTCGTCCTTCACATACGCGCATTTCTCGGTGCCGCCCGCGATGCCGACCGCCCTTGCGCCGGCGATCTTCGCGAGCTGGCCGACCAGCGACCCGACCGGTCCACTCGCCGCCGCGACGACCACCGTTTCTCCGGGCTTAGGTTTACCGATCACGCGCAAGCCGCCGTATGCAGTGAACCCGGGCATCCCGAGCACGCCAAGGCCAGTTGTCACTGGCGCCACTGCCGGATCGAGCTTGCGCAGGTCCGCGCGATCCGACAGCGCGTGCGTGCGCCATCCCGTCTGGGCAAGCACGATATCGCCTTCGGAATAGCCGGGATGCTTCGAGACGATCACCTTTGCAACGGATTCACCCTGCATGACACCACCGAGCGGAACCGGTGTCGCATACGATTTCCGGTCATCCATCCGGCCGCGCATATAAGGATCGAGCGATAGATACTGCACGCGAAGCAGCACCTGCCCGGCACCTGGCGTCGGGATAACGGTTTCCTCGAGACGAAAGTCGCTTAGCTTCGGGCGGCCTTGTGGTCGAGCAGCAAGAACAATTTGGCGGGCTTTGGCTGCGGTCATAACAGCTACCTCCATTGATCCGGAGCATCACTCCGCAAAGGCGATATCACTGATGTCGATCGCGATGAGCAACGGCGTAGGAATCTTGTTTTTTCGATCGTCATACGCATAAATCCGGCGCTTGGTTGGAACCAGTATTCCATCTACTTCGCGATAATCCGAAGCATAGTTGACGCCACGAGCCCCGCCCATGACGTCTACAGTGTATTCGTGCCGGCGCAGGAGGCCGTCATCGCCAAAGTACGACGATTGCACGCGCGAGTGGCTCGCAACATGCTCGGGAAAGGTTACTTGCAGGACGCGCCAGCGCTCGCCGTCTTCGTCCCAGGGAGCTATCTCTTCCGTCCCAAAACCAGGCCTGGTGTATAGGAATGGCACGGTCAGGTACGTCCAGAGGGCGTAACCGCAGAAATAGCCGAGATGTAAGTCGTCCCAGGGACTGAGCTGCGTCTGGCCTTTGAAAGACTCCCGCGGGTTATCACGGGCACCGAGCGGCTCACCGCTCTCTGTTTCCTGCGTAATTCGCTGTGGGGTGAAGATGAATTTTTTTCGCCGGGGAAGTTGGTGAATGACGACATGCTCCGTATGAAGCTGGGCCTCAACGCGAATGTCGACGAGCGCGTCGGGTTGCCCCTTCGGCGCCCAAATCGCGCCGGTGATCGACATGCTTGCCACGAGGGTGCGCAGTTGCTCCCAACGTGCAAGGCCGCCGTGGCAATGGACAGCGCGTTTGAGCAACTCGGTCATGGGGTGGTCTTTTAGACTCATCTCGAACCCTCCTTCGTTTCATACCGATCTCTTGTCACGAACCTGCTGGATGGACAGCTTGCTCACCGGTACACCGGAAACGAGTCGCCGAACATCGGCCTACCGCTCTTGGATTCCTCTTGAGTAGCCTCGTTCTGGATCACATCCCAATGCTCGACCAGAATTCCATCCTCGATACGGAGAATGTCCGCGGCGATCCAGTTCACCGGCTGGCCGAAGCCAGAAAATCGCCCGTGCACAATGACGAAATCTCCTTCGGCTACAATCGTTCCGAGCTCATGCTTCAGCGTTGGGGGCAGACTCTTGACCAAATTGAACAGTCCGTCCCGGCCCGGCGGGATGTGAGCACTGTGCTGGATATAGTCCGGCGACCAGAACTTCTCAGCCGCAGCGTAGTCACGTTTGTTGAACAACATGTCGAACGCCTCCAAGACGAGTTTTTTGTTCTGCTCAGTCGTTGTCTTCATCGAATCTCCCCGAGCCGCGTTGGATCTCACATGGTCAGGACGACGCGGAATTCTGCTTTTCCGTTCATCATGCGAGCGTATCCTTCAGCGGCTTTCGCGAGCGGGTATTTTTCGACCATCGGGCGAACGCCCGTCATTTCCGCAAAGCGTAGCGTATCCTCGGAGTCGGTTGGGATCCCAGCCAGCCAGCCCTGGATTCGCCTCTTGCCAAAAACCAACTGCATCGCCGGCACTTCGATCGGATCCATCGGCACTCCTACAACCAGCAGCGTGCCGTTCGCCTCGAGACCGCCGACCAGAGCCGATATCGATTTCCCGCTGGGCGCGGTCGCAAGAATCACGCGCGCACCGCCGAGTTTTTGCAGTTCGGCCGCGGGATCCGTGGCGGCGGTGTCGATATAGAGATCCGCTCCAAGCTTTTTCGCAAGGCTCGTATTGCCCGGCCCGCGACCTATCGCGGCGACGCGATAGCCAAATTTCTTTGCGAACTGAATTCCCAAATGGCCAAGCCCGCCGATTCCCTGAATGGCGACAAGGTCGCTTGGAAACGCGCCGCTATGACGGAGGGCATTGAATGTAGTAATTCCGGCGCACATCAGCGGCGCGGCCTCGGCGGCATCAAGTGATTCGGGAACGCGAGCCAACGCTTCGATAGGCGCAATCATAAACTCCTGGTAGCCCCCATCGTAGCTGACTCCGGAAACCTGCCCATTCGCGCAGTTAACGAAATCGCCTCTCCTGCACGCGGGACAAGTGCCATCCTGGCCGCCATGCCAGCCGACGCCGACCCGTTCACCCTTCCTCCAGCCCTTTGCACCCGCGCCGACCTCGTCGATGACGCCAATCACTTCATGTCCGGGAACGCGTGGATACGACATCCCGGGAAAGAGGCCGTCCTTTGTGGCTACATCGCTGTGACAGACTCCACACGCTTGAACGCGAATCCTGACTTGCCCCGCGGCCGGCGCCGGGATCTCACGTTCGACGACTTCGAAGTCCGCTCCCGGCTTCGGTACTTGCACCGCTTTCATTTTTGCCATGTGCTGTTCCCTCCGTTTGCTCATACAACTGCAAATGCCGCTGACAAGGCGCAAAGGCCTACAGTTTCGACTAGCTCGCAACTGCCTCGTTGATTACCTCGGCCACTTTGTTCGGCTGCGACAACATCACGACGTGGCTGGAAGAAAGAACCGTGGTTGTCGCGTTCATCTGCTTGGCCATGCTCTTCTCCTGCTCGGGGGCGATCATCCTGTCGTTGGTGGCGACGATGTACCAGGTCGGCTTTTCACGCCATGCAGCAGAAGTAGGCTTCGCATTGAAAATAGACCCAGCGGTCTGTGGCTGGGCAGTCACGAGCCGTGCCTTTTCTTCCTTGGTAAGATCCTGCGCGAAATCCTGCTCGATTCCTTCCGGCGAAAGCAAAAGAAACCCGTCAGCTTGAGGAACCAACATGTCCAGGCCTGCCGGTTTTGGGAAATTGATGCTGATATCGGTGATGGACTGACCAGCATCGGGAGCGAAGGCAGCAGCATAAACAAGTCCGACCACCTGGGGATCGTTGCCGGCTTCCGTGATGACCACGCCGCCGTAGGAGTGGCCAACCAGAATCACCGGACCCTGTTGAGCGGCGATCGCTCGCCTGGTCGCGGCTACGTCATCCGCGAAAGACGTGAGCGGTATTGCAACGGGTGTAACCTGCAGACCTTTGGCCTGCAGCAGCGGGATGACCTTCGACCAACTCGAACTGTCAGCGAAAGCGCCGTGAACAAGAACCACGTTCTTGACGGGCCGAGAGGTATTGCTTTGTGCCATGGTCGGACCTCCTAGTTCGTGTGATTGAAATCCAATAGAACCTTGCCGCCACGCTGGGAGTGTTCGATTGCTTCTTTGATTTGGGACGGTTTGTATGTCGTGGTGATTGGCAAAGTTAATTTGCCTGAAGCGACTACTTTTGTTGCCTCAGTCAGTGCCGCTCGAATTTTGGGGAGATAGTCTTCGTAATACATCCAAAAGCCTTGGATCTTTAATCTCTTGCCAATGAGATCGCCTTGCAGAACGTGAATCGGTAAACCACTAAGCCACGCATAGATGACGAGATGAGCCCCCGGCGAGAGCACGCTTGCCATCGTCGCTGTTGCTGGACCACCTACGGCATCAAGACCCAGAAGTATTGGCATTCCGCCCGTTGCAATCTGAATTTGCTTTGAGAGTTCCGGCGATTCGACGCCAACGAAATCAACACCCAGTTTTTCAATTTCTGGGATAAGCTCGTACCGTCTCACAATACCTGCAACGTTGAGATCACGTGATTTTGCAATCGCGATCAGGCATCGCGCGACCTGGGAGTTTGCTGCGTTTAATACAATCCAGTCTTTAGGCTGTAGCTTTACAAATTCGTTTAAGAGGAGAACTGCGGTCGTAGGATTGATATTTAACATCGAGGCCGTTCTGGCATCGACTGAAGGAGGAACGACGAAAAGACCTTGGGCTGGAGCAAGGACTTTTTCAGACCAGCTGAATGTTCCAAAAGGGATCGTAATCCGATCGCCTACCTTGACATGGGTGACCCCTGACCCGATCGCCTCAACAATTCCTGCACCTTCGCCTCCAATGACAGATGGGAGCTTCGGATTTAAAAAGTAAACTCCGTTCGCTAAAAGGAGGTCGCTGTAATTAATCGGCGCATACTCCATGCGCACAAGAGCTTCGCTCGCAGACGGCGCGTTTGGTTCCGAAACTTCGACCATCTTTAGGTTCTGAGCCGGATTTCCGTAGGCAGTCAGATGAATTGCTTTCATTTAGGATTCTCCTCGCTCCAACAAATCTCGGCCTGCGAGAGGTCCACCCGCTTGCTGGATCAGGCCTCCATCGCGAAGGTTTCC
>QHOK01000006.1 GCA_003218755.1 Verrucomicrobiota bacterium | reverse complement strand
CTCTCGCCATCAGCACATCCTCGATATTGTCCGCGCTGCGTTAGCCGGCGGCGGAAGTGTTACTGCGGAAGGTTTCCTGGATCAGGTCAGCGACTCCTTTGCGATGTTGCGTTGGCCAAAATTGAATTTTTTGCCTCTGCCCGAGGACGTATCCGTTCCGCGCGCCCTTATTGAACAATATCAGCTGCGCCCAGGGCAAAAGATTGCCGGGACGGTTCGATTGCCAGCGCAGCGCGAAAAGTTCCTCTCCCTCGACGAAGTCACAACCGTCGAAGGCCAACCGGCCGAGGCATGGACGCAACCGACACACTTTGACAAGCTAACGCCGCAGTTTCCGCAGGGCAGGATTATTTTGGAAAATCCGAAGACGAATTCCATCAGCGCGCGCGCGGTCGATCTACTGACACCACTTGGGCGGGGGCAACGCGGGCTCATCGTGGCGCCGCCCCGAGTGGGCAAGACGATTGTGCTCAAGGAAATCGCGAAAGCCATTCGGGTAAATCATCCGGAAATCGTGCTCATCCTGCTTCTGGTGGATGAGCGGCCGGAAGAAGTGACCGATTTGGAGCGGGAGATTGATTGCCATATTTATCACTCGAACTTCGACGAAAGCGTGCAACGGCATGTGCAGGTAGCCGAGATGGTGCTGGAACGCGCCAAGCGCCTTGTGGAAATGAAGCACGATGTAGTCCTCCTGCTCGACAGCCTCACGCGGCTTTCGCGCGGATACAATAATCTGGAACCGGGCAGGGGCCGGATCATGTCCGGCGGCGTCGAAGCGAAGGCGCTCATTAAGCCAAAGAAATTTTTCGGGTCAGCCCGCAATGCGGAGGAAGGCGGCAGCCTGACAGTGTTGGCGACGGCGTTAACTGAAACCGGCAGCCGGATGGACGAATTAATTTTCGAAGAATTCAAGGGCACAGGAAACATGGAGTTGCATCTCGATCGCGCGTTGCAGGAGAAGCGGCTTTATCCGGCGATCCATCCGCTGCTCTCAGCTACGAGACGCGAGGAATTGCTTTATCATCCCGATGAATGGGAACGCGTGCTTATGTTGCGCAAAACGATGGCAGCGCTTCCCCCTCTCGAGGCGATGGAAAAACTGATCGACAATCTGCACGCGACGAAGACAAACGCGGAGCTGCTCTTGAGTGGGTTGAAATGACGGGAATCACGAAGCACGAATGACGAATGACGAAGGAAGCCCGAATGTCCAAATGAAGAAGCAGGGCTCGGAGCACGCCCATCGTCATTCGGATTTCATCATTCCTTCGAGCTTCGTGATTCGTCATTCGTCATTACGATCGCGTCTTATTGCGACCGATGCCCAGTTGACTGAGTTGCTCAAGAAGTTTGACGCTGCAGATCGTGTCGCGATCGACATTGAGGCAGACAGCCTGCATTCATATCGCGAGAAACTTTGCTTGATCCAGATCAGCGTGCCTGCCGCGGTCAACGCCGGCGGCTACAACGACTTCATTGTCGATCCGCTGGCTGGTCTCGATCTGGAGCCACTGCGCCGAGCGCTCGAACCAAGAGAAATTGTCTTGCACGGTGCCGATTACGATCTGCGAATGCTGCGGCGCGGCTTGAATTTCATCGCGCACAAGATGTTCGACACGATGATTGCAGCCCGTCTTCTAGGTATTCGCGAATTCAGTCTGGCTGCGTTGGTGAAACGTTACTTTGGCTTGGAACTGCCCAAGGGTTCACAGAAAGCGAATTGGGCAAAACGGCCTTTGCCGGCTCGAATGGCGGAATACGCGATTAACGATGTGCATTATCTGTTATCACTGATCGAAAAACTGGAAGCGGAGCTGGACCGTTATCAGCGCCGGGATTGGTTGCGGCAATCATGTGAACGCGCGATTGAACAGGCAGCTGTCGCACGCGTCCGCCAGCCGGACGAACTTTGGCGTGTCCGCGGATCAGGGTCGCTTCACGGGCGTGCTGCTGCAGTGCTTCGCGCACTTTGGCAATGGCGCGAAATAGAAGCGGAAAGGGCAGATCGCCCGCCATTTCACATATTACAGAACGAAAAGCTTTTGGACGCTGCAGTAAGTTTCGCTTCAGGAAGCGTACCTGATTACAAACATTTTTCGCCTCGGCGACGTCAGACGTTTCGTGAGGCAGCACGAACTGCACTGGGGGCGCCTGAATCGGAATGGCCAGTGTTGCGTAGGCGGTTTGGAACTCGACCAACTGCTGAAACGGTCCGGCGCACAGAGGAACTGCGGCGCCGGCGCGACAAGTCAGCTGAAGAGCTCGGCTTGGAGCCATCATTCATCGCGCCGCGTAGCACGCTCGAGACGATCGCGGAAGACCGCGCGCGAGCAGTGTCGTTGCTGGTTCCATGGCAACGCGAGTTGCTCGGAATAACAGCATGAGGTTGTAGCCGGCATCGCTGATGCCGGTTTTCCTGATGTGGTTCGTTCTGCCGGGATCACCGATCCCGGCTACAATGTTGCGCCGACGCCTACGGAATTACCAGGGTCTGACCAACCGTAAGCTTTTTCGGGTCGTGAATAGTTTTTTCGTTGGCGTTGAGAATCTCTTTCCAGCGCTTGGGTGACCTATAAAATTTTCGCGAAATAGAGAAGAGAGTGTCGCCCGACTGCACAACATAGGTTCGGTCTGCCTTCTTCGACGCAATTTTTCTTGAGCTTGCCTCATTTGCCTGCGATTTCTCCGGGCCACTTCGTGACGGGCCTGTGCGCGCTTCAAGCTCTTTGCGCAGATTCAGATTTTCGTTCCGCAACTGGGCCGCTTCCGACCGGGGGATGACGGAATCGCCAGACAACGCCGTCAGCGCGGCGATTTCGTCATGTTTCATCGACTTTTTGACCTCATTTGCATGAGGACCGTCTGGACTTAAGGCGAGGTAGCGTTTGAAATGGTGCAGCGCACTGATGGGATCGTTCAGCTTATCGTCATAAAGAAGAGCGAGTTTGTAGTGAATCTCAGCACAGCGTGGGCTGTCATCGAGTGCGGCTTCGTACAAGTTGATCGCGCGCGCAAAGTCTCCCTGGGCTGATTTGCTGTCCGCATCCTGCATTAACTGCGCGTAGCGGGAAGCTCCCACGCGATCGCACCCGGGTAAACCACAAAGGAAAAAGATCGATAACCACGCACAGGCCACGCTGGTGAATCCGCGCAACAGAGAAACTGAATGAGATGAGGCAGACCGGAGGTTGTCAGCGCACGACATCGTCGTCAATTTGCTTACTTGTGAACCTGCGCGCACTGCAATTCTTTTTCTTTGCAGCGGTAGCGCCTTTCATTCCCGCTACGCTTCTGCCTGGCGTGCTTTCAAACGGAGCGACCTATTCGTTCAGTTTTGTCGATATTGATGGCAACAAGCTTTCCACCGCCAATGGACACGTCACTGTCCTGGTGCTGGCCACAACCGCCGAAAGAGAAAAGGTCCGCGCCGTAGGGGACCGTGTGCCCGATTTTTGTTTGGGCAACCTGAATTACAGGATGATTACAATTGTCCGTTTCACCAGCAGGCACACTGCAATCGGCCGCAAGATTGCGACCGCGTTGGTTAAGCCCCGGGTTAACCAGGAGGCGCGGCGGCTTCAAGCGCGATACGACGCGAATAAGATTTCGCGTGACGCGCGGAAAGATATCTTCACAGTACTCGATTTCGATGGAAGCGCGTCATCACAGCTCGACGACTCGGCACAGGCGGCGAGCTTTCGCGTCCTGGTTTTCGCGCGAGACGGGAAGCTATTAGCGCAGTGGACTGATGTTCCCAGCGCCAAACAACTCGCTGAGGCACTGAAGGTATCGCGTTAGCGCCGTGGCTTTCGCGGCAGGCGCATTTGAGATCAATATTTCGGTACGCTTGGGTCGATCTGGTCCGACCACGCATCGATCCCACCCTCGAGATTGTAAACATTGCTAAAACCGCGCTGCTGCAGCAAACGTACTGCTTGGGCGCTTCGCTGGCCGCTGTGGCAATGGACAACGATCGGCTGCTCGCGTTGCAGCTCGTCCATCCGCTCAGCGATTTCTCCTAGCGGGATTAACTTCGCGCCATCGATCCGCGCGATTTCGTATTCGAATGGTTCCCGCACATCGATTAACTCGAATGCTTCGCGCGCATCCATCTTGCGCTTCACCTCGTGCGCGGAGATCGCAGGAATCGCCTCCTCGTCTCGAACGCCGCAAAACTGTTCATAGTCAATCGGCGAAAAGATTGTCGGCGTGTCCCCGCAAACGGGACATTGCGCATCGCGCCGCAGGTTGAGCTCACGAAACTTGACCTTGAGCGCGTCGAAGTGAAGCAGGCGTCCAATCAGCGGCTCGCCGATACCGACAATAAGCTTGATCGTCTCGATCGCCTGCAACAGGCCGATTATCCCCGGCAAAACGCCCAGCACGCCCGCTTGCGCGCAGTTCGGAACTGACTCCGGTGGAGGCGGCTCAGGAAAAAGACAGCGATAACACGGCCCACCCAGATGTGGCGCGAACACCGTCGTTTGTCCCTCGAACCGGAAGACCGAGCCGTATACATTTGGCTTTTGCGCGAAAACGCAGACGTCGTTGGAGAGGTAACGCGTCGCGAAATTATCTGACCCATCTACGACGACATCGTATTTCGACACAATTTCCGAAGCGTTTTCGCTGGAGAAACGGCATTGATGCAGTTCGATCGCGATCTCCGGGTTGATGTCGCGCAGCCGGTCCCGCGCCGATTCGAGTTTGCCTCGGCCAACGTCCTTTGTTCCGTGAAGAATCTGCCGCTGCAGATTTGAAAGGTCGACGTCGTCAAAATCGACAATGCCAATTGTTCCCACGCCGGCTGCCGCAAGATAAAGCGCGGCGGGCGATCCCAGTCCGCCGGCGCCGATGCACAAAACGCGCGCAGCTTTTAGCCGGCGCTGCCCTTCTCGCGTGACTTCGGGCATGATAAGGTGACGCGAGTAGCGTTGCAGTTCCTGAGTGCTCAAGTGCACCGCGCTGGTGCGTTGATCATCGATAATACTTCCCTTCATGCCGTGGGATTATTCTAGCACAAAACCCACTTGCGAGTGAGGCAAGACAGCCCTGAATGGAAGTCTGCCTCGGGCTTTACTCCGTTACTGTCACCGGGGTTCCTACGGGAGCGTTCTCGAAAAATCTTATCGCCATTTGTCCTGGCAAGCGGATGCATCCGTGCGACGCGGCAAAGGGGGGAACGTAGCCCTGGTGCATCGCGTAACCGCCTCTGAAGAACATCGCATACGGCATTCGCGCGCCATCAAAATGCGTTCCTTTCGGCCGGGAATCCTTTCGCGAATCGATGTTTGATCTCACCACGTTCCCGTAATCATCAACGTAATCGCCGAACACAGTAGAGACGTGGCCTGCGTCTTTCGAAAGCACCGTATAGTGACCGGGTGGAGTAGAAAACCCAGGTTTGCCGGTGGAGACGGTCGTTTCGCCAACCAGGCGTTTACCTTTATAAAAGTCAGCTTTCTGTTCGCCGATATGCACGACAATTTTGGCCGAACCAGAGGCGTCCTCGTCATTCCACCAACCTGCCGGAGCGGCACGCGGATACATCCCAGGCGCATAAGGTGGATACTCTTCGCAACTGCATATGATCAGTGCAAGAAGGCTTGCACCTACAGTCTGCAACAAACGGCGCTGGTTCATGGAAGCGGATATTTATGCGGAGTTCATCAGAGCACTTCAACTCTAAAGTCGATTCTAACCGCGCTCGCGGCCGTTTCGTATGGCGCCTGTGAGGGCGTGTCGCGCGACCGAACGAGGGCGATTGCGAGTCAACGCCTCGGTTTGACGCTTTGCGCATGGCCAAATACGCTCTTTGCTATGACGACTGTGCAAGCGCCGATTGACCTGAAAAATTGGATCGAACAAAACGCCGATAAGTTTCAACCGCCAGTGAGCAATCGTTATCTTTACGATGGCCGGGATTTTTTCGTGATGGTCATTAAGGGGCCGAACGCGCGGAACGACTTTCATCTCGTCGATTCGGAGGAGTACTTTTACCAGCTCAAGGGCGACATTAAGGTGCGCATTCGCGAAGGCGATCGCATCGTCGACCATATCGTCAGAGAAGGCGAAACGTTCTTTATCCCCGCAAATGTTCCGCACTCGCCGCAGCGGCCGCCGGACACAGTCGGTGTGGTGGTCGAGCGGCGCCGTCCGCCCGGAGAAAAAGAACACGTCATTTTCTATTGCGAAAACTGTGGGGCACTGGTTGAAGACATCCACTTTGACTGCGCGGATATCGTTGAGCATTTCAGCCAGGCGATGCTCGATTTCTGGAATGATGATGCGCGCCGCACTTGCAAGAAATGCGGAGCGAAGGTTCAAAAGCCACAGCCGATGCAGGCGCTGTAGCGTGCGCTGTCCTTAGCGCATAAGTTCCGCTGAGACAGCGGATGCTACAACATCATGAAGATCGATCTGCACACCCATATTTTGCCGCGCGACTGGCCGGATCTCGATGCGAAATACGGCTATAGCGGCTTTGTGAGACTGGAACATTACAAGCCGTGTTGTGCGCGGATGATGATCGGCGATCGCGTGTTCCGCGAAATCACCGACAACGTGTGGGATCCGGAGCGCCGAATAGAGGAGTGCGATCGCGACGGCGTTTCCATGCAGGTGCTCTCCACTGTGCCGGTGATGTTCAGCTATTGGGCCAAAGCAGGCGATGCCCTCGATCTTTCTCGGCGGCTAAACGACCACATCGCCGGGATCATCCGTGATCACCCGAAACGATTCACGGGCCTGGCGACCATTCCCATGCAAGATCCGGATCTCGCAGCAGCCGAACTGGAACGCTGTGTGCGCGACTTAGGAATGCGGGGCGCGCAGATTGGCACGCATGTGGACGCCAACCCGCACTCCGGCCGCATCGACATTTTGAATCTCGACAATGCGTCTCTTCAGCCTGTGTGGAGCGCAGCTGAAGAGCTCGACGCCGCGATCTTTGTTCATCCGTGGGACATGTTAGGTAAGGAGCGGATGCCGAAATATTGGTTGCCGTGGTTGGTCGGAATGCCGGCTGAAACCTGTCTTGCGATTTGTTCGATGATTTTCGGCGGCGTCTTCGAGAGATTCCCAATGCTCCGTGTTGGATTTGCTCATGGCGGCGGGGCATTTCCGTTCACCATTGGCCGTATCGAGCGCGCGTTTCATGTGCGACCGGACTTGGTCGCGGTGGAGAACAGCACGAATCCACGCGAGTATCTTGCTCGCGGCAACGCGCCAGCGCGGTTCTATGTCGATTCACTCGTGCACGACGCCGACGCCCTGGCATTGTTGCTCAAGCTTTTTGGTGCGCAACGTGTTGCGCTCGGTTCCGATTATCCTTTTCCGTTAGGTGAAACAAAAGCGGGTGACCTCATCGAATCGATGAACCTTTCCGCCAAAAAGAAAGCTGAATTACTTTCCGGCACCGCCCGCGAATTTCTTCGCCTTTAAACCTGGAAGAATACGATCGCCTCGTATTGGGCAGCGGGACGGGCGGCAAACTCATCTCCTGGACCCTGGCCAAAGAGGGGATGAAGACCGTAACCGCCAGTCCTAGTTTTTCGATTCGCGCGATTCGTCGAAACACTTTACCTTTATGCACGCGACTTGAAAAGCGCGTGCAAGGTCAGAAACAACCGATCAAGACTGGCTGACGTTAGCGCTGGCTTCACA
>QHOK01000005.1 GCA_003218755.1 Verrucomicrobiota bacterium | reverse complement strand
CGGCAAGGGCCTAGTCGTGGAGAACAAGATCGTCGGCGGCATCATTCCGCGCGAATACATTCCTGCCGTCAAAAAAGGCATCCAAGAAGCGGTGCTCAACGGCGTGCTGGGCGGTTATCCTGTTGTCGATGTTGAGGTCGATATCGTTTACGGTTCGTTCCACGAAGTTGATTCCAGCGAACTCGCATTCAAAATGGCGGCGATCTTCGCGATGAAAGATGGATTCAAACAGGGCAAACCGATTCTGCTCGAGCCAATCATGAAGGTTGAAAACATCACGCCGGATGAGTTCCAGGGAGATATCTGCGGCGATCTAAGCCGCCGCCGTGGCAGCATCCACAATATCGAGACACGCGGCAATCTCGCCATTATTCATGCCGAGGTTCCGCTTGCCGAGTTGTTCGGTTACGCGACTGCCATTCGTTCCCTTTCGAAGGGTCGCTCAAGTTATTCGATGGAACCTTCACATTTCCAACCCGTGCCCGCCAACCTGGTTCCGGCCATTCTCGATCAGAAAGAGGCCAAATGAGCAATGGCCAGCGCATTCGGATTCGATTGAAGGCGTTCGATCACCGCATGCTGGATCAATCCGCCGTGGAGATCGTGGAGACTGCCAAACGCACCGGGGCGCGCGTGGCCGGGCCAATTCCGCTGCCGACATTGGTCGAGAAGTTCACGGTGAATCGTTCCCCGCACGTTGATAAAAAATCGATGGAACAATTTGAAATTCGCACCCACAAACGGCTGCTGGACATCATCGAGCCGACGGCCAAGACGGTGGATGAACTAAAGAAACTGAACTTGCCTGCGGGCGTTGACATTACCATTAAGATTTAAGCGGAGGCGATTCTGAAACATTTGCAATCGCACGGCCATGAGCATCGGACTTCTTGGACAAAAAATCGGTATGACCAGCGTTTACGACGCCAAGGGTCGATTGTGTCCTGTGACCGTGATAGCCGCCGGCGATAATGTTTTGCTTCGCCGTTTGACCGAACAAAACGAGGGTTATTCGGCCGTGCAGGTTGGCTTCGGGGTGCAGAAGGAATCGCGAGTCACGAAATCTTTGCTTGGGGAATTTAAAAAGGCCGGAGTCGGACCGCAGAAATTTGTGCGCGAGTTTCGCCTCACAAGCGATCTCTCTGAGGGCGAGATCAACCTGAGTGTTACGCAATTTCAGGCGGGCGACTATGTGGATGTGATTGGCCGATCGAAGGGAAAAGGATTTCAGGGCGTAATGAAGAAGCACAACTTTCATGGACAGGGCGCGGCGCACGGTTCGAAGACGCACCGTCGCATCGGTGCGGTCGGCAATCGTTCTACGCCGGGACGGATTTGGAAGAACCAAGGAATGCCAGGACATTTGGGCGACGAACGGGTCACCGTACAGAATCTGCAGGTGATGCAGGTGCGCGAAGCGGAAAAGATTATTTTGATCAGCGGTGCTGTGCCGGGAGCGAACGGCAGTTATGTGATCGTTCGGCCGGCCATTAAACATCCCGAACGCCTAGCGGCGCTACATGCTGAGCATCGAAAGCACGAGGAAGAAGAGAAGTCGAAGAAGCCGAAAACGTTAGTTGACATGGCGCAGAGAAAATGAGCGCGAAAGTTTTGACCAAAGCTGCTGCGAAAGAAGCGAAGATCGACCTCATCGAAGATGGTCGCGGTACGCAGGCCGTCCACGACGTAGTCGTTGCCATGCGCGCGGCGCGGCGTTCAGGGTCGGCGAACACTAAGACCAAAGCGGAAGTGGATCTTTCCGGTGCAAAACCTTGGCGCCAGAAGGGAACCGGCCGCGCCCGGGCCGGTTACAAGTCCTCGCCCATCTGGAGGGGCGGTGGCGTCGTTTTCGGACCCAAGCCGCGCGATTACTCGAAAAAGATTTCAAGGTCAGTGCGGCGGCTCGCCTTTCACAAGGCCCTGAGCGAGCGGATCAAAGCAGGCGACGTATTAGCGATCGACAAATTTGTCGTGCCGGAGCTGAAGACGAAATCGTTTGTGGCCTTATTGAAAAAGCAAACGGACGCCCGGAAAATTTTGTTAATCTCGGATGCCTTTGATCAAACAACCCTGAAATCGGGACGCAATGTCAAACCCGTGACGCTTGCCACTGCTTCCGATGTGAACACAGAACAGCTGCTCGCCTTCGAGAAAATTCTCGTCACCCAAAAAGCGTTGGAAACATTGGCGGAGCGGATCGGGCCGACGCGCAGTCACGGAAGTGCGGAATGAAGCGATGAACGACCCACACGAGATCATTAAAACCGCCTCGTTGACTGAGAAGTCAACATTGATGAGCGAGAATCAGAACAAATACGTTTTCCGCGTCAATCCGAAGGCGAACAAGGTTCAGATCAAGAACGCCATTGAGCGCCTCTTCCAAAAGAAGGTCGTCGACGTAAACACTTGTAACTACGCGGGCAAGGAGAGACGCGTTCGGGGCCCGCTGGGGCGACGGCCGCGGTGGAAGAAAGCCATCGTGACGTTGAAGGAAGGCGAGAAGATCGATTTGATATGAGGGAGATGCGTAACACTCCATTTTTAATATGGCTTTAAAAGAATTTCGCCCATTAACACCAACGCTCCGTTTCAAGTCGCTGCCTGGCTTCGATGAAATCACGAAGTGGCGACCTGAAAGGAACCTTGTTGAGCCGAAGAAAAAAACCGGTGGCCGCAACAGCTACGGCCGGCTCACGTCACGGCACATCGGGGGCGGTCACAAACAGAAATATCGCAAGGTCGATTTTAAACGGCGAAAGCGCGGTGTCCTTGCCGAGGTTATCGGGATCGAGTACGATCCGAACCGCTCCGCCCGCATTGCTCTCATCAAATACGCGGACGGCGAGCTGAGCTATATTCTCGCGCCGAACGGCCTTCGCGTCGGGTCGACGGTCACTGCCGGAGATGATGTTGCACCTCAACTGGGAAATGCGCTGCCCCTTCGCGCCATTCCCCTTGGCACTAACGTTCACAATATTGAATTGAGTCCGGGTCGCGGTGGTCAGGTTGCGCGCAGCGCCGGGCAGCAGGCGACGTTAACAAATATCGAGGCCGGTTACGCCTTGGTGAAACTGCCTTCGGGCGAGATTCGACGGATTCACGAAAACTGCTTCGCTACGATAGGCCAGGTGGGAAACATCGATCACATGAATGTGTCGAGCGGCAAAGCGGGACGGACTCGCTGGCAAGGGCGCCGGCCGCATGTGCGCGGCATGGCGATGAACCCGATCGATCATCCGATGGGCGGCGGCCAGGGGAAATCAAAAGGAGGAGGCGGCCGTCATCATCCAGTCAGTCCATGGGGACAACTGGCCAAAGGATTTAAAACGCGCAGTAAACATAAACCGAGCGACCGTTTTATTTTGGAAAGGAGAAGGCCGAAGAAAAAGGTTTAATCTGGAAACAAGGAAAATTTTGAAAAAGAAAATGGATCAGGAAAACAGGAACTCAGGAAAATTGCTCGAACGAATGCTTTCGGAGCTGGCTGATTTCCAGATTTGTCACTTTTCCTGCTTTCCTGCGTTCGTGTTTCAAAATCGCATTTGATTTTTATGGCTAGATCGTTAAAGAAAGGACCCTTCGTCGAGCTGCATCTTCTTGAGAAGATCGACAAGATGAATAGCTCGGGCGTAAAGAAACCGATTAAGACGTGGTCGCGGCGCTCGATGGTGACGCCGGATTTTGTTGGCCACACGTTTTTGGTACACAACGGAAAGAGCTTTAACTCCGTTTTCGTCACCGAGAACATGGTCGGTCACAAGCTCGGTGAATTTTCGCCTACGCGCGTGTTTAAAAAACACGGTTCGCATACGGCGAAGGTCACCAAGTAGAGAGAGAATTTCGAATTGCGAATTTACAATTTCCAATTGAGGCGCCCCGGCGGTTGCCGAACCCAATTGGCAATTGGCATTTGGCAAATGAACAACTGCAGAAGCAATTGTCGATCGCGCAAGAATCGCTTAGGGCTTTAACGAGCAGCCTCGCGGAATCCAATGCACAGGCGGAAGAGCTTCGCCGGAAGTATTCCGACTTGGAATTGCGAATGGAAGCGCTGGGACTGGCTTCAGCAAACAAGGACCGTGCGAAACTGGAGCAGCGTTTATTGGCGGCAGTGAGCGATCTTCAACTGGCGCAGAAGGAGCGCGACGAGTATCGCGACCAGATGTTGCGCCTGAATGAAGCGGTGTTGTGTTATTTGCAAACGTCGCAGAGCGGGAATGCAAAGGCGCGAATGGACGTGGAAGCGCAGTTGCGCAGTATCAATACGCTGATCACAAAATCAACCAGCGCGCCGGACCAGCCCGAGCCGAGTTTAATGTATGGGAGCGTGATCAGCGTGAAGGAGGAGTGGTCGTTTGTAGTCGGCAACCTTGGCGAGAAACAGGGGGTAAAGATTGGAATGCCGATGCGAGTGATGCGCGACGATCGAAACGTCGCCAGCCTGCGCGTAGTCGATGTGCGCCAAAAGATTTGCGGTGCGGTAATTCAGGAAATGGATTCAAACAAGGAAAAAATAAGAGTAGGGGATCGCCTCCAGGTGGATGCGCAACCCAATGTAAGTTTAAAATAAATGGAAGTCAGATCGATATATAGGTACGCGCGGATTTCGCCGTTTAAGGCGCGCGAAGTTACACGTGAGATCCAGGGTCTGCCGGTTTCGGCAGCACTCGATCTGCTGGCTTTCACACCGAAGAAGGCTGCCTTTTTAGTCGGCAAGACGCTTAAGAGCGCAATCGCCAATGCGGAAAACAACGCCAATCTAAAACCGGATGGGTTGGTCGTGAAAGAGGCGATTGTCGGTGAAGGCCCAACGCTAAAGCGGATCATGGCGCGCGCCCGCGGCAGCGCCAGCCGGATTTTGAAACGCACCAGTCACATTCGCATTGTGCTGTCGGACGAAATCCCAATCGAGACGCGAGAAACGCGAAAAGCGAAACAGGAACAGGAAAAGAAAGCGGCAAACAAGCAGACGAAGAGCGAAGCTACAGAAAGCGCGGGAGCGGCGCCCGAGAAAAAAGCCGCGAAACCAAAGCGGAGCAGAAAGCCAGAGAAATAATTTTATGGGACAAAAAGTAAATCCAACCGGGTTTCGCCTGAGCGTGAATCGAGACTGGCGCTCGCGCTGGTATGCGTCGCCGCAGGAATTCCCCTCATTTTTGCATAGCGACCTGAAGATTCGCAATTACGTGAAGAAGAAGCTCCAGTTCGCAGCGGTATCGAAAATTGTGATCGAGCGGGCGTGGAACTCAATTCGGGTAACCATTCACACCGCCCGTCCTGGGATTGTGATCGGACGAAAGGGCGCAGAGATCGAAAAAATGACGGAAGAAATTTCCAAGATGGCCGAGGGCAAACAGGTCAAGATCGACATCCAGGAAATCAAAACGCCGGAACTCGACGCTCAGCTCGTCGCAGAAAACGTAGCGCTGCAGATCGAGCGGCGGATTGCCTATCGCCGTGCGATGAAGAAAGCCGTCCAGACCGCCATGGATTTTGGCGCGGAAGGAATTCGACTGCGGTGTTCGGGCCGGCTCAATGGCGCCGAGATTTCGCGCTCGGAATGGTATCGAGAGGGAAAGGTTCCGCTGCACACCTTGCGCACGCCCATCGATTACGGGTTCGCCGAAGCAAACACGGTCTATGGCAAGATCGGGGTGAAATGTTGGATCTGTAAAAAGGAAGAAGCAACGCCTCAGTCGGCTGCACCACCACCGCCACCACCTTCGGCACCCGAGCCCGCTGAAGTCTAAGGAGAAAATTTATGCCATTGATGCCAAAGCGCGTGAAGTATCGAAAGTCCCAGCGAGGAAGCCGAAAGGGAACCGCTTCGCGCAATCTCAAAATCGATTTTGGCGAGTTCGGTTTGCAGACACTCGAACGTGCGTGGATCACCAACACGCAGTTGGAAGCCGCACGTGTCGCGCTCACTCGCAATATGAAGCGCAAGGGCAAACTGTGGATCCGCATTTTCCCTGATAAATCTGTGACGGCGCGTCCACCCGAAACGCGCATGGGAAAGGGCAAAGGTCAACCCGAGTACTGGGTCGCCACGGTGCGGCCTGGTAACATTTTGTTCGAGCTAGATGGCGTGCCGGAATCGGTCGCACGCGAATCTTTGCGCCTTGCAGCGGACAAGTTGCCGGTGCGCACGAAATTTCTCACGCGTCATCACGTCAGGGCCGCTTAAGAACCATGAAAATGAAAGAAATCACTGAGCTGAGCACGGACGAGCTGTTGACCAAGAGACGCGACTTGCGCCAGGAAAGTCTTCATCTGCGTTTGCAACAGCAGAGCGGCCAACTGGAGCAGCCAAGTAGGCTGCGCTTGCTGCGGCGCGACATTGCCAGGCTCGAAACAGTGCTGTCGCACCGAGCGAAACAGACCGCTAAGAAGTAGAGTTATGGCTGCGCTAGATCAACCACTGCCATCAACAACTTTGCCGCAGGTCGGGCCCGTGACCCGCGGTTCACGCAAGACACGAACCGGCGAAGTGATTTCCAGCAGCATGAACAAGACGATTGTGGTGCGAACAGTCACGCGTGTGCCGCACCCCAAGTTTGGCAAGATTGTCAAACAGATGAAAAAATTTTATGCCCACGATGAACAGAACCAGGCAAAAACCGGCGACACCGTTCGCATCATGGAGACGCGGCCGCTGAGCAAGCTAAAGCGGTGGCGTCTCGTGGAGGTCGTCCATAAGTAACTTTGAACCGGCTTCCGGTTAACTCGTCGTTCTTATGGTACAACTTCGATCCAGATTGGATGTGGCAGACAACAGCGGCGCGCGCATGGCCACGATGATCAGTGTGATCGGTAAATCCACGCGTTACGCCGGGATCGGCGATGTGATCACTGCGAACGTGAAGGAAGCCAGCGCGAACGGAACCGTAAAGAAAGGCGAAGTGGTGCGTGCGGTTCTCGTCCGCACGAAGCAGCCGATCCGTCGCGAGGACGGTTCGCTGCTGCGCTTCGATAACAATGCGATCGTGATTATCGACAAAGATTTGAATCCACGCGGCACGCGCATTTTCGGGCCGGTAGCCCGCGAATTGCGCGAGCGCAACTTCATGAAAATTGTCTCGCTTGCCCCGGAAGTCCTATGAATCGAACCAAGTGTCACGTTAGAAAAGGCGACCAAGTCGAGGTCGTGTCCGGGAATTTTCGCGGTTCTTCAGGGAGAATCCTGGCGGTGTTTCCGGGGAAGCAACGGGTTCTGGTCGAAGGTGTGCGCATTATTAAGAAGCACCTCCGGAAATCTCAGGATAATCCGAGCGGAAAAATCGCCGAACGCGAAGGGCCCATTCATATTTCGAACGTGAAATTAATCGAGCGCGAGAGAAAACCGGTAAAAGGCGCAGAGGCCAAAGCGAAAAAAGAGACAAAGAAAAGTTAGGCGCGAGCCTGTTGAAAATGGAAAACGAATTTCATCGCTATTACAAAGAGCACGTCATGCTAGCGCTGCAAAAACTGCACGGCTACAAAAACGTTCACCAGATTCCCAAGGTCGAGAAAGTAGTCATTAACACCTCGGTGGGCTCGCAATCGGACGTGAAGCAAGCGCTGGAAGAAGCTAAAGCGGAACTCGCGTTGATTACGGGCCAGCGCGCGGTGGAAACGCTGGCTAAGAAAAGCATTTCCAATTTCAAATTACGAAAAGATCAGGCGATTGGCGCCAAAGTGACTTTGCGTGGAGAGCGCATGTACGAATTCCTCGAGCGGTTCATCAAGGCTGCACTCCCGCGCATTCGCGACTTTCGCGGCGTGTCTCCCCGTTGTTTTGATAACCACGGCAACTATACTCTCGGAATTTCGGATCAATCGATTTTTCCTGAAGTCGAGCTCGACAAAATCAAGCGCAACATCGGATTTGATGTTACAATCGTCACCACGGCTCAAACGGATGAGGAAGCCAAATCGCTCTTGAGCGAAATGGGAATGCCGTTTAGCGACCGGGCAAGGAAGCCCGCCGCGCAACCCGCCTGATTTTCATGAGCACTGTTACCGATCCCATTGCCGATTTTCTGGCGCGTGTCCGCAACGGCACGCGCGCGCAGAAGCCGGAGGTGCTGGTTCCGTACTCGAGAATCAAGGCCGAGCTTGCGCGCATCTTGAAAGATGAAGGTTACATCACCGACTACTCGATTGACACGAGCGCTGCGCACCCGTGCATTAGGATCACGAACAAAATCGCGAACCGATCGAGCGCCATCGCAGGGTTGCGGCGGGTGAGCCGCCCCGGGTTGCGCCGATACGTCGGGGCGGATGAAATCCCGCGAGTCCTTGGTGGAATGGGCCTGGCGATTCTGTCCACTTCACGCGGCATTTTGTCGGGGCGCGAAGCGAAAAAGCAAAAAGTGGGCGGTGAACTGCTCGCCTACGTCTGGTAAATTTATGTCACGAATTGGAAATAAAGCGGTCGAGATTCCCGACAAGGTCAAAGTGAACATTGACGATGCCGGAGCGGTTTCGGTGGAAGGGCCCAGGGGAAAACTTCAGTGGAAGCTCCCGCGCGATATCAGGGCAAGCGTGAAAGACAACCGGGTATCCCTGGTACGCGAAGCAGAAACGCGCAGCGTGAAAGCGTTACACGGCCTCTCGCGCAGCCTCGTCCACAACATGGTGCAGGGAGTGAGTGAAGGTTTCACCAAACAACTCGAGATCGAAGGCGTCGGTTTCAGGGCTGCCGTGCAGGGATCGATCCTTAACTTGAGCCTCGGCTTCTCGCATCCGGTTCCATTTTCCATTCCTACGGACATTAAGATCACAGTTACGGACAACACGAAAATTACGATCCAAGGCGTCGATAAAAAACTGGTCGGGCAGGTGGCGGCGGATATCCGTCGTTTTTACCCTCCGGAACCGTACAAGGGCAAAGGCGTTCGCTACGCGGGCGAGCAAATTCGTCGCAAAGTGGGCAAGACCGTTCAATAGGTATGGCGACGACTCGTAAAGCAGCGCGGCAGCGTGTTCGTCGAAGGATCAGGAAAAAAGTCGCCGGTACCGCGCAACGACCGCGACTGGCAGTTCATTTCTCTGGGAAACACGTTTACGCGCAAGTGATCGATGATGATGCCGGGAGGACACTGGCCGCTGCGTCAACAAGAGAGAGCTCGTTACTCGACAAAAATAAAATTGGCGCAAACCAGGCTGCGGCAGAATTGATCGGCAAGGCAATCGCGGAACGTTTGTTGGCGAAGAAACTCGAGCAAGTCGTGTTTGATCGCGGCGGGTTTCTTTATCACGGAAAAGTGAAGGCATTAGCAGACGCAGCGCGTGCAGGCGGCTTAAAATTTTAATTCATGGCTTATACAAGTACAGGCAGACGTCCAGACTCCCGCAGGCCAGACAAGGCTCCCACGGTAAAGGGCGATACGACGGAGAAAGTCGTGTTCATTAACCGCTGCGCCAAGGTGGTAAAGGGCGGTCGACGTTTTAGCTTCAGCGCGTTGATTGTGGCTGGAGATCACGATGGAAAAGTGGGATGCGGATTTGGCAAGGCCAAAGAAGTCTCAGAGGCTATTCGAAAAGCCTCCGAGGCAGCGCGCAAATCGATGGAAAAAGTTTCCTTAAACGAGAACACGATTCCTCACGAAGTGATCGGCGAATTCGATGGAGCGCGAGTGCTGTTGCGCCCGGCGTCGCCTGGGACCGGGGTTATCGCGGGCGGAGGTGTACGAGCCGTGGCTGAAGCGGCCGGCATTCGCGACGTGCTGGCCAAATCACTCGGATCAAGCAATCACGCCAACGTAGTAAAGGCGACGATCGCTGCACTGCGATCACTTCGCCGGAGGGACGAGATTTTTAAGGTGCGCGGAATTCACTTCGGCGACGGAAAAGGCGACCGACATGATGCGTCTTCATAATATGCGGCCGCGTCCCGGCTCGCGACATCGCGTCAAGCGTCTGGGTTGCGGTGAAAGTTCGGGGCACGGGAAAACCAGTGGGAAAGGGCATAAAGGCCAAAAGGCGCGTTCGGGTGGGAGCATTCGGCTTGGGTTCGAAGGTGGGCAGATGCCGCTGATTCGTCGATTGCCGAAGCGCGGATTCAATAACGCGGCCTTTCATAAGCATTATGCAATTGTGAATGTCAGCGATCTTAATGCATTTGAGGCCGGAGCGGTGATAAACGAACAACTGCTGCGTGAATCGAATCTCGTCCGAGGCCATTTCGCAGGAATAAAAATCCTTGGGGACGGTGAATTGAAGCATGGCCTGAAGGTCGAAGCCGATAAAGTCAGTGCGACAGCGCGGGAGAAAATCGAGAAAGCCGGAGGAACGATTACGCTTCGCGAGGGAGGAGCACTGAAATCAGGTGTGATCGATGCGACCGGCGAGGCTGAAATCTCGGCGGGAGAAACATCTGCTGAACCTACCTCGCAGGCGAGCGGGAAGAAAAAGTCATCCAAGAAGCCGTCGGCGAAGGCGAAGTCGCGGGCAAAAAAGAAAACGGCGCGGGAGAGCTAGCTTCTCGGCACGCGATGTTCCAGATTTAGCGGATGGTCTCGGCGTTTCTAAACACAGTCAAAATACCAGAACTGCGCCGGCGTATTTTGTATACGTTGGCGATAGTGGTGGTTGTGCGTCTGGGAGCTGCGATCACGACTCCGGGAGTTAACCAGGCTGTGTTGCAGGAATGGTTTCGCATGTCGCTGACCCAGCGCACCGGAGGCGGTCTGGCGGCGCTATTTAACTTGTTCAGTGGCGGCGCGCTTGAGAATTGCGCGATCTTCTCGCTGGGCATCATGCCGTACATCAGCGCATCGATCATGATGCAGTTGCTGACCGCGGTTATTCCGCAGCTTGGCAGGCTGGCGCGT
>QHOK01000288.1:1317-2986 GCA_003218755.1 Verrucomicrobiota bacterium | reverse complement strand
GCCGCGGTTTCCAAACCAGCTTCGTAACGGGAGCGGCTGATGTCTGTAATCTGTTTGAGCGAAGTAAGATTTTTGCTGTTGATCTCGAGTTGGTCGTAAGCATTCGCCAATTGGAAATAGGTGGCGCGCGCCTTCGCGATTACATCGAGCTGAGCGCGCCGCGCTTCTTGCAATGCCGAGAAAGCCTCGGCTGCAGCAACCCGGCCGCGCACAAGATTTTTCCCGGTGATCGGGATCAGTTGCTCGATGCCGAGCGTTTGATCCATGAACGCATTCGGTGGCACATCGACAAATCGGCGCACTCGCGATTCACCAGCAACGCGTGGGTCATCCCATGCGTAGGCTTGTCGCACGCGCTGAATTGCGGCGGACCAGCGGTTCTCGGCTTCTTTAATTGCCGGATTATTCTCCAGCACACGGCGCGTAACTTCCGCTAACGAGAGCCGTGGTGAAGCAGCGCCGTCTTCGCCGCCATCAGCGGCAATCTGACTTCGAAATAATAAAGATGTAGCTAATAAGATTGAAAGAGTTGTTGTTTTCATTGATCCAAGACTGCGGTTGAAGGGTTGTAGCCACGCGCCTATGGCGCGTTCAGACGGCCCACAGGGCCCGTGGCTACAGGAGACACCTCGGGCGCTAGCCGCCCTGGATCAGATCAGACGGATGCAGATCAATGCGAGCGTCAGCGGCGAATGCGCGCCAGACGCGGCATTGGAAAGTAGAAACTGTTGAGCGTCAAATTCCCGGCTCGGCGAAACTGCCGCGGGCAATGCAACCGACGTCGCGCTAAGTTTGTAGCCGGAATCGGCTTTCGCCAGAGGCTGTGATGAGGGCGCTGTGTTTTTTGGCGACGTCGCGCAACAAGTCTTATTCGCGCAGCAACCTGGCTTACATGCCTTATCGATTGGCGCATTCGAAAGAATGCACGACCGCGCCGAAAGCGGCATTGCTACGACGGGCAACGCCATCGCGAGAACGACCGACAGAACAATTCTACTCACCACAACAGTAACTTCATAGCACAATGAGTCCTCGTCGTCCACGAGCTGTTGGAACTCTTAACGCTTACTTACGCTTATGCTCTGCCGACGTGTTGTAGCGTGCGCTGTCCTCAGCGCATGAGGTTCCACGCTGGATCTTCCGCTGGGACAGCGAACTCTACAGCATCCGAAAACCGGCGTCGGAGGACGCGCGCGCTTTCAAACTTGCGACCAGTGTATTAGTTGTAATTATGGAAAGCCTCGAATGAAAAGGAGAGAACTATGAAAACTGAAAATTTGGAATCTGTAGCAAAAAAACTTGTCGCGCCGGGTAAAGGAATTCTGGCAGCCGATGAAAGTTCTGGGACAATTGAGAAGCGGTTGAAAACTATCAATGTCCCTTCGACCGAGGAAAACCGCCGCGCTTACCGCGAAGTCTTATTTACCACCGCCGGTGCGGGCGAATTTATCAGCGGCGTGATTCTCTTTGACGAAACGATTCGGCAGAAGACTCGCGATGGTCGCACTTTCGTCGAAGCGCTGGAGCAACAGGGGATCATTCCCGGCATCAAGGTCGACAAAGGCGCAAAAGCGATGGCAAATTTTCCTGGTGAAAAAATCACCGAGGGTCTGGATGGCCTGCGTGAACGGCTCACCGAATATCGGCAACTCGGCGCGCGCTTTGCCAA
>QHOK01000288.1:0-1299 GCA_003218755.1 Verrucomicrobiota bacterium | reverse complement strand
GAGGTGCTTATGGACGGCACACACACAATCGAACGCTATTTCGAAGTCACCGAGCAAACGTTGCGAAAGGTTTTCGATGCTCTGGCGGCACATCGCGTTGCGCTAGAAAGCATGCTGCTGAAACCAAACATGGTGCTTTCCGGAAAGGAATGCCCACAGCAGGCGTCCGTGCAGGAGGTGGCAGAAGCCACGGTGCGCTGCATGAAGCGCGTTGTTCCTGCGGCGGTCCCCGGTCTTGTGTTTCTGTCAGGTGGTCAGAGCGATCAGCAAGCCACCGAACATCTCAACGCCATGAATCGTCTGCCGGATCTGCCATGGCAATTGAGTTTTTCTTTCGGCCGCGCTCTGCAAGCTCCCGTTCTTAAAGCCTGGAAAGGCGAGGCAGCGAATGTGGCTGATGCGCAAAAGGCATTCCATCATCGCGCCTTGTGCAACAGCAAAGCGCGCTTCGGCAAATACACCGAAGAGATGGAGACCGCGAAGGCGGCGTAGAGCTTTCAGGCATTCCATAAGCGTGCAACGCTGCAGCCACGGCGCTGTGTCGCCGTGTTGGGACGCCGCGATGAGCGCCTCGACAGAGCGAGTCGGCTACAGCCGCTCTGTGAACGCAATCCTTGCAGTAGCCGCTCTGGCCAATTCACTTAGATTTCGCCAATGACCTACACCTGCCCAATGCATCCGGAGATCGAGCAGGATCATCCGGGGGCGTGCCCGAAATGCGGCATGACCCTGGAGCCGAAGACGGTCGGGGTGGAAGACGAAGAGGAACAAAAGGAAATCGACTCGCTGTCACGGAAATTTTGGACCGCGCTGGTTCTGTCGGTCCCAGTGCTGACCATCACGATGGATCATGCCATTCCTGGGCTGCACATCGATTCAATCATCCCAAAGCACGTCGGGAAATGGATTGAGTTTGCGCTAACAACACCAGTGGTCCTTTGGGCTGGCGGCTTCTTTTTCACGCGCGCATGGCGGTCGATTGTTAATCGCAGTCTCAACATGTTTACGCTGATCGCTGTCGGCGTGGGCGCGGCGTATTTCTACAGCGCCATCGCGGTGATCGCGCCGGGGATTTTCCCGGACTCGTTCCGAAGCCACGGCGAAGTTGGTCTGTACTTTGAAGCGGCGGCCGTCATCACCACGCTTGTTCTGCTGGGCCAATTGCTAGAGGCGAAAGCGCGAAGTCGCACCGGGCAGGCGATCAAGGCGCTGCTGGGTCTTGCAGCAAAAACCGCGCATCGGGTTCGCAATGGCCAGGAGCAGGAAGTTTCCGTGAATGAAATTCAAAAGGGCGACCTC
>QHOK01000284.1:1902-2754 GCA_003218755.1 Verrucomicrobiota bacterium | reverse complement strand
TTCTTTTGCGAAGAGTAATTCATAAGTCTCCGTTTGATGTACCGCTTCAAGATCGCATGATCTTGCAGCGCTTTCCCGCAGGCGCGTATCTTCGCCGCCAGTTGCCATTACTCTTTGCCATGCGGTTGCGCTGCGAGTTGCCGGAAAATGCGCAGCAGGCCGATGTCGTACTTCCCGCCGAGTAATGGGCTGACATCGACAACTCTTCCGTCGGGCACTTGGCGAAAGGCCGCTTCGATTTCCTTTTCCTGGGCGCTCGTAAAGAATCGCTCCCGCGACTGCGGGAGCTTGCCGCATTCGATTGCTGCCAGAAGATGGCTGTAAATAGTGCTGCGCACAAAACCACGGCCGCGCGCGATTTCATCGACCGATTCGCCGCGTTGGAAGCGCCGTAGTGTCTCCGTCTGACTGTCGTTCAAACGGGGCCGCCGCTGCGGGAATCGCAAATCGATATTTTCAGAAAACGTCCTTCGCGAATTTGTGGCGAGATAATCTGTGATCTCGCTCAGGAACGGCTCGGCGAAATCTTTCAGTTTCTGTTCGCCCACTCCGGCAATGCGGCGGAACTCGCCTGCGTTTGTCGGATAATTTCTCGCCATTTCACGGAGCGACACGTCGGAGAAGATAATGTAGGCCGGCACGCCGCGTTCGTCGGCGAGTTTGCGACGCAGGCCGCGCAATCGGTCAAACAACATTTCATCGCATTCGATCGCGCCGGCGCGAGCCTTTTGATCGCGCGCGACAACTTCGACCTGTTTCGTGAGCGTGATCGGTGCCCGGTGACGCAAGGCATCCCGGCCGCTGCGTGTAAGCGCCAGTGTTGCGAACTTTCCAGGCGCGCATTCGACGAAT
>QHOK01000284.1:0-1828 GCA_003218755.1 Verrucomicrobiota bacterium | reverse complement strand
TCTTCGCGTAGATGCGATGGACGCAGGAAAGAAATTTTTGCGCCGGGATCGTGCCATCGAACGTCTCGGGCGGACTAAGGCAGTTATCGCAGCCTTCACACGACGGCTTGCCGTATTGCTCGCCGAAGTATCGCAATAGCGTCGCGCGCCGGCACTCGCGGGTCTCGGCGTAATGAACCATCTGCCGCAACTGCGCCCGCGCGATGCGCCCTTCGTTTTCGCTTTTTTCGTCGATGAAATGCAACTGCTTTACGACATCGCCGGGATTGAATAGCAGCACGCATTCGCTGGGCAGACCGTCGCGCCCGGCCCGGCCGGTTTCCTGGTAGTAGCTCTCGAGATTTTTCGGCAGATCGTAGTGCACAACGAAGCGGACGTTCGGTTTATTGATCCCCATTCCGAACGCGATAGTCGCGGTGACCACGCGCACATCGTCACGCAGAAACGCTTCCTGATGTTTTGTCCGCTCTGCGGCAGTCAGCCCTGCGTGATAAGGCTTCGCGCTGATGCCGTCTTCGTTGAGATTTCGCGCCACCGATTCGGTGCTTTTTCTGCTGGCACAATAAACAATCCCGCTGTCGTTAGACAGGCTGCGGATAAAGGCGAGCAGTTGTTCGTAAGGCGCCGATTTCGGAACGACCCGATACGTCAGATTCGGCCGGTTAAAGCTGGCGATGTAGCAGCGCGGTTCGCGCAGTTTCAGTTCCTTGATGATGTCGGTGCGCACCCGTTCGGTGGCAGTCGCGGTGAGCGCCATCATCGGCACTTCTGGAAGGTGCGTCCGCAATTTTTTCAGCTCGCGATATTCCGGTCGGAAATCGTGACCCCATTCGCTGATGCAATGTGCTTCGTCGATGGCGAATTGCGCGATGTTCCAGTTGAGGGCGCGCTCCAAAAATGTTTCCAGCATCAACCGCTCCGGCGCGACGTAAAGCATCCGGTATTCGCCGCGATGCAGTCCGCGCCAGCGCGCTTTTGCCTCATCCCGATCCAGCGTTGAATTCAAGTATGTCGCCGGGATGCCGCTGGTTTGCAGCGCATCTACCTGATCTTTCATCAGTGAAATGAGCGGTGATACCACGATGGTGAGCCCACCGCGCAACAACGCCGGCAGCTGAAAACATAGCGACTTGCCGCCACCCGTGGGCATGAGCACAAACACATCGCGCCCGGCCAGCGCGTCGCTGATAATCTCCCGCTGCAGCGGCCGGAATTGATCGTAGCCAAAACTCTTTTTGAGCGTCGCGATCAGATCCATAGCGTTCGTTTTACGAGCGATCTCATAATGTCATTCTGATCCCGCAGTCGCGGGAGAAGAATCTCTGATTATTTCTGAACCAATGCGCATGAAAGCAGAGAAAGATGTTCGCTTCGCTCAACATGACAGTGCGATTGACGAGTTCTAGCCGCGTCGCAGCCCTTTGCTCAGGATTGTTTGCTTGTCTGTCTTTCGCAAACAGTGCAGAACGTAAGATCGACATGATCAAATCAGCAGGAGCTGTTTACCTGGCGCTGTTGTTTTTGACTGCCGGAGTTCCAGCACAAGAAACGTATCGCGGTGGAATTGTTTATGGCCCTAAAGCCGCGTTTAACATTGCTGCGCCCAAAGGCTGGGTCTTGGATAACGAGTCTGGCGTGAGTCAGGGACAGCCCTGTGTTCTTTACCCGAAAGGCTCATCGTGGAGAGACGCGAAGACGGTGATGTACGCGAAGATCGCGAGCACCGAGTTTGAAGACGTAAACGCATTTGTGGCATGGGCGATCAAAGGAATGGAAAAGGTGCACGGAAAACCGAAAGAGAAAATTGCCTCCGGCAAAACGAAGGACG
>QHOK01000036.1 GCA_003218755.1 Verrucomicrobiota bacterium | reverse complement strand
GTGTCGTGCTCACGCTCGCGTTTTGCGCATCGGCATTCGCTGCTGATCCGAGCAAGAACGTAGTGGTGCCGGCAAAAACACAGCAGTCGCTTAAGACCGCAAAGAAAGTGTGCTACACGTTCACTACAACATCCGGTATTCCTGTGCCTTGTGATAGGCTCAGCTCAATTCCGACCACCACAAGCCCCATTGCTATTTACAGGAACGGCACGACCAAATAACTTCCGACAGACTGAATTTGCCCTGAGGACGAGGCAACCGGTGAGGGAGGGATTCGAACCCTCGGTAGCCTTTTGGGCTACGGCGCTTTAGCAAAGCGCTGCTTTCAACCACTCAGCCACCTCACCAAAATCAGAGCGAGAATATCGCGAAGAATTGGCGATTGCCAACCGCGACCTCCTTTCGTGTGCTGTCGAAGAGATGTAGCCACGGCGCTGTGCGCCGTGCGCACGTCCCACAGGGACGTGACTACAGGGTTTGTCATGATCATCAGGAGTTGCCAATCGCCGATTGCTAATTGAAATGATTAGCCGTGGTCAGCGAAGAAGAAGCGCGAAAGAAGATTGTCGAGACGGTTCGGCCTTTGCCTTCACGACGATTGTCGCTCTCGCAAGCACTAGATTGTTTTGCAGCCGAAGATTATGTCGCGCGGCTGCCGCTGCCCACCTTCGATAATTCGGCGATGGATGGCTACGCTGTTGTCGCAAGCTCGTGTAAAAAGGGCCAGCGGCTGCGCGTGATCGGTGAACAGCCGGCCGGTCGCGACAAGCAACTCAGTGTTTCTGCGGGTGAAGCGATCCGAATCTTTACCGGCGCCCCAGTCCCGCAAGGGGCGGACGCGATCGTCATGCAGGAGGACGTCACACGTGACGGCGACGAGATTGTCGTAAATACAGACGTCAAAGCTGGCGAATTTATCAGGCGACGCGGCTGCGATCTTGCCGAGGGCCAGAAGATTCTGGCAGCCGGCGAGCGAATCGGCCCGGCGACACTCGCTTTGCTCGCGTCACAAGGCTTTGCCGAAGTGATGATCGGCGGCGAAGTGAAAGCCGCGATCCTCTCGACCGGGGATGAACTTGTGAAGCCCGGCGGCAAACTCGAGCCCGGCCAAATTTACGAAAGCAACTCGGCCTTGCTTAACGCATTGGTCCAACGCTGCGGCGTGATCGTGAAATCGGAAGAACATTGTCGTGACGACCGGGAACGTTTGACCGAAGCGATTAAGCGCGGAATCAAAAATAACATTCTCATTATCAGCGGCGGTGTTTCCGTTGGGGAGCACGACTTAGTAAGAGATGCATTGTACAAGCTCGGAGCGCAGATCGAGGTCTGGCGAGTGGCAATCAAGCCGGGTAAGCCGTTTCTCTTCGGTCAATTGAACCAATGCGCAGTGTTCGGGTTGCCGGGCAATCCGGTATCCGCTTTCGTTACCTTTCTGCAGTTCGTGCGTCCCACGATTTTGAAAATGATGGGCGCAACCAATCTCAATCTGCCACAGGTGCCGGCGAAGTTGACCGTCGATCTCATGAACGACAGCGATCGAGCGCATTACATTCGCGGCAGACTCGAACATGGAAAATTTACTCCAGTTGGCCGCCAGGAATCGCATGCGCTTTTTGGTTTGAGCCAATCAAATGCGTTGCTGCGGCTTGACCTCGGCCACTCGTTGAAAGCCGATGAAATTGTTGATGTTCAAATCTGGGATTGGTGAGGAGCTCGCGTTGCATTTGGAGCGCGGCGACATGTCGCCGCACTCCAAAGCCTGTTGAGCGGGTTTGACAGGCTCTGCGTGCATTTCTAATTTTATCGCCTTGGACACGGGACCGGTTACCGCATTTGCACGAACTCCGACCGATCCGATTCGTGCGGATGCCGAACGGCTTTCCCACATCGTATTGGAAATGCAGCGCTGTTTTGTGCTGCGCCTGTGCAAGGAGCTCGCGCCGGGCAACGTTTCGTTCCCGCAATTTTTTCTTCTCGCTTACCTCGATCGAAAAGAAGTGCTCACCATGTCTGCGATTGCGCAGAAGATGGGGCACACCACCGCAGCCGCGAGCGGTTTGGTGGCGCGCCTGGAGAATCTTCGCTACGTGATGCGCTCGGTTGCGCGAGACGATCGCCGCAAAGTGATGGTCTGCATCACGCCGAAAGGCTCGGCCCTCGTGCGACGGATTCGCGAGGAGATAATTGGCAATTTGATAAAAGTACTCAACCACCTCACGCCGGATGAGCAGAAGGCCTGGCTGCAGATTTACAGTAAAATTTATGATTACTGCCAATCGAAATGATTTTCATCTATTGGCCGGGGGTGTTATCACACCACGGTAAAAGCGCGCAGTTTGAATCTACGCGCCTACGATTACGCGTCTAATCTCTGGGCTAAACCTTCTTTATGCGAAAATATTTTGTAATCTCCGGGTTCGCCGCTTCGATGATCGCTGCAAGCTCGGTGGCGCGCGCCGGCACAGGCGAAGGATCGACATCGAGAGGCGGGGGTACCTCTTCTTCAGGCAAAGTTCCGACCTTCACACTCGATCAAGGGATCCTGACTGCGCTGCAACGCAATCCGACTCTCCTGAACGCTGAGCAGGAGATCAAACGTACCAAAGGCGTGATCATTCAGGTCCGTGCGCAGGCCCTGCCGCAGGTCAACGCGCGGGCGAATTTTACTTGGACTGATCCGAACTTGGTCGGCGCCCGCATACTTGGAGGTACCTCGACCACTTCAACATTTGCGACGGGAACTGGCGCAGCCGCTCCCCTTGTTGATCCACCGCCGTCGCAAGCGCAGGAAGTGCGGACACCCCTAGCCGCTCCATCGCCCACACCGGTCGTTATTAGCACTGCTCAGGCAAGCGATATATCCTACGCCATTAGTGTGCTTGGGTCGCAGCTGATTTTTAACGGCACCACTTTCCCGGAGATTCGCGGCACGTTTTTTCAGCGGGACAGCGCCTACTTCGCGTTCCGAAATGTTCTGGACCAACTCATCGCGACTGTGAAAACGCAGTTCTACCAGGTAGTGGTCAATCGAGAGCTCATCGACGTGCAGCAGCAATCCGTGAATTTGCTGCAACAGCAATTGAAGGATCAGCTAAATCGTTTTGAAGCGGGAACTGTTCCGCGCTTCAACGTCTTGCAAGCCGAGGTGGCACTCTACAATCAAATCCCACAACTGATCACCGCGCAAAATAATTATCGTATCTCGAAGATCACTCTGGCCAAGACGCTGGGCCTCGATTTCCAGCCAGGGCGCGGTGAAAATCCGCCGCTGGAAGTGGTAGGCGAAATGCCATACACCCCGCGCACCATCGCGTTAGCGGATGCAATCGAGCTTGGCAAACAGCGGCGTCCGTTTCTCAAGCAGGCGCGGGCAAACGTCTTGAATCAACTGCAGCAAGTGCGGGCAGCAGCGGGCCAGTACCTCCCAACCATCACTACGACCGGGGGCGGCGAATGGGTCAGCTCGCCCACGAATTCCAGTTGGCACGATATTTCCAAAGGTTGGATCGCAATGGTGCAGGGCAGCGTGCCGATCTGGGACAGCGGCGCGATCGCTGGCCAGGTCATACAACAGCGTGCCCTCCTTTCGGAAGTCAAGAACACTTACGACGATGACGTTCGGCAGGTGGAGCTGGAAATCCAGACCGCGTATTCAAATTTGCTGCAGAACCGCGAGCTGATTAAGAGTCAGGAGAAAAACGTGGAGCAAGCCGAGGAAGCGCTGCGCCTGGCCAAGGCGCGGCTGGACGCAGGCGCAGGAGTCCAATTGGATGTACTCAACGCGCAGGTGCAACTGCTCACAGCGCAATCAACGCGCCTGCAGGCGCTTTTCGGTTACAATTCCTCGCTTGCGGAATTTGATCGAGCCACAGGCGCACAGAGCACCTACCACGAGATGTTCGCCAATCTCACGCCGCGGGCCACGAAAACGAAGACCTATTATACCGGCAGCGGCGTAGACGCAGAAGGCCACCCAAAACACGCTGACGATAGCGCGGTGCGGACTTCGACCGGAAGATCGCGAACTTCGTATTCGAAGTAAATCCCAAGTTCCAAGTTCCAAATCCCAAACAATTTTCAAATCCAGGTTCAAAACTCGCGTTGTGCGTTGACTCCTTTTTGGGATTTGATGATTTGGAATTTCATTGGGATTTGGATCTTGGGATTTCAAACCTAAATGGCGCAGCTTCCCTTCGAGCAATTTCCCGCGCTGAGTGCGATCGAAATCTGTCGCCATGCATTCACGCAGAGAATTCCCGGCATCGATGTTTCGAACGATAAACCGGAGCTATTAAAGCGTCTCGATTCCGCGCATCGCGCAATTCGCAAGGCAATCGGCGTCGGCGATTGGCCGCTAATCACCGCGCAACAAGTTCACGGAAATAAAATCGCAGTTGTAGATACGCCATTTAAAACTGACAGAGAATTTCCCGCCTGCGACGGCATTATCACCAATCAACGTGGTGTCGCGCTCGGCGTTTACGTCGCTGACTGTTGTGCTGTTTACATTGTCGATCCAAAAACGCCGGCTATCGGTCTGGTCCATTCCGGCCGCAAAGGCACCGAGTTCGGCGTCGTCACAAATGCGCTCAATCAAATGATCGAACGCTTTGAATCGGATCCCAAGGACATGATCGTGCAACTCAGTCCCTGCATTCGTCCGCCGCACTACGAAGTCGATTTTGCAGCGGAAATCGTCCGGCAATGTCGCGCGCTTGGCGTAAAAGAAATTCACGATCCAGCCATATGCACTGCGTGTGATCTGGATCGTTACTACTCGTACCGCGCTGAAAAAGGAAAAACCGGCCGCATGCTCGCGCTTCTTGGCCCCAAATAAGTTCAATATGGCGACTATCTCGCTGAACGGATTCGAAATGTACTACGAGGTGCGCGGAGACGGTGAGGCGCTGTTGCTTCTGCACGGAGGCATGGGTATTGGCAGCGATTGGAAACACATTTTTGCGTCCGACCCTCAGGGCTATCGAGTCATCGTGCCCGATCTGCGGGGGCATGGGCGATCTACCAATCCATCCAAGTGCTTCACATTCAAACAATGCGCGAACGATGTCGTTGCATTGCTTGATCATCTTCAGATCGCGACCGCTAAGGCGATTGGCATGAGCATGGGAGCGAAGGCTCTGCTGCATGTCGCGACGATGCAGCCGGACCGAATCCAGGCGATGGTCCTTGTTAGCGCGACGCCCTATTTTCCACCTCAGTTGCGAGAAGCGGCCGCCACATACACCAAGGAAGCGTTTGCGCGTTTGTCGGATGCCGAGCGCGACACATTGCGCAGTCGCCATGTCCATGGCGATCAGCAAATCCTACAGCTCTATGCAATGACAGGATCGTTTGCCACGAGCTACGACGACATGGCATTCACACCGCCGCTCCTGAGCACGATTACAGCGCGAACGCTGATCGTCCACGGCGACCGCGATCCTCTTTACCCCGTGGAGATGGCGATTGAGCTGTTTCGCGGGATCCCGCAGTCGGCGCTCTGGATTGTACCCAACGGCGCCCATGGTCCTATTTTCGATTCGATGGCGTCCACGTTTGCCGATATCGCGCTGGCGCACGTCGCCGGCAAAAATTGACGTCGCGCTAGAATTCTTTGTGCTCGTCCCGGCCGCGTTTGAGCGGGCAAATGCCGCGTTTTTCTGCGTTTGCGACGAAATCGACGAATTCGCGTGCTGGTGCGGAGAACTTCATCGTCCCAGCTTTTTCGAGCGCTTGCGAGATGTTGAGTCCGCTCAGATAAATTAGCTTGAATGCTGCCTTGATTTCGCCTCGATCTTTCGCGCTGAAGCCCGCGCGGCGCAGCCCGACCACGTTCAAGCCGAAGACGTAATTGCGCTCCGCTGCGATCACGAATGGCGGAATGTCTTTGCCGAACGCCGAGCTGCCCTGCACCATCACCAGGCGCCCGATGTGCATGGATTGGTGGAACGTCGATGCACCGCCGAGAAATGCACCGTCATCCACGCACACGTGCCCAGCCAACAAGCAGTTGTTCGCAATAACAATGTTGTTTCCAATGAGGCAATTGTGTCCGATGTGTGCGCCTGCCATAACAAAATTCTTGTCGCCGATTTTCGTGGCGGTGCCATTGGCGCTGCCACGATGAATCGTGCAGTACTCGCGGATGACGTTGTCGTTCCCGATCTCGACGCTGGTTTTTCGTTCCGGCGAGAATGAAATGTCCTGCGGCGGCGCGCCGATGATCGCGCCGTGTCCAATAAAATTTCCGGTGCCGATCGTCACCTTGCCTTCGATCACGACGTGTGATTGCACGACGGTTTTCTCACCGATCATAGCGTGCGGCCCGACGATCGAAAACGGGCCGATCTCCACATCAGCGCCGATTTGCCCGTCCGGATCGACAATCGCAGTTGGATGAATCTTCGCGCGGGCGGTCATTGCTGCGAGCTTGTGTCGATGGCGACTGTCGCCGGTTTCACGTGTTCAAGCGCGCGATCGCAGTCCCGGTAGCGCATGCGTCTCGCATGCTGGCGAACGCGTGCTCGCGGCCGCGGACTTTTGTTGGCGAAATGCTTACTGACCAAATACCGCACAACGAAAGACTGTTTCGGCGCGATGCCGAAACCAGCACGCGAGACGCGTGCGCTACCCGGATTTCCAATTTCCGCATGGCGATCGACAATTGCGGTGGGACGAATTCTGACGCTGCTCATCGTTTCGGATTTTGAAATTTGAATTTCGGATTTTCCGTTCTTACAACACGCCTGCTTCCTTGAAACTGAAATAGCCCGGGCTTCCTCCCGACGGCGCGCCGATGATGATGTGGTCGAGCAATTTGATCTGTAACAACTCGGCGGCCTCGGCCAGGCGTCGCGTCAGACTGTGGTCCGTCTGGCTTGGCGAGGCGTCACCGGACGGATGATTGTGCACGACAATCACGGCGTGGGCCGAATAAGTCAGAGCTGGGCGAAAAATTTCACGCGGATGCGCGATGCTCTCGTTGAGGCTGCCGAGTGAAACCTCTTCAATATGCAGAAGGCGATATCGCGTATCGAGCAAGATGACACGCAGCGACTCGGTACGCAGCCGACGCATTTCCGGCCCGACGAGTTCGCTCACGAGTTCAGGTGAATCGAGTTTTTGCTTCGATAATGTTTCGCGTGCGAGGCGTTGGCCCAAGCCAAACGCTGCTACCAACTCAAGAGCTTTCGTCTGACCGATGCCTGGAATCTTGCGCAGTTCCTTTACGCTGCACCGGCTTATACCCGTGAGGGACTTATACTTTTCGAGAAGTTGCCGCCCTACTTCAACTGCGTTTGCGCCACGCAATCCTGTGCGCAAGAGAATCGCGATCAATTCCGGATCGCTCAGTGCCGATACTCCGCGTGCAAGCAGTTTTTCTCGGGGCCGCTCATCCTGCGGCATTTCGCGGATTTTAAGCTGCGACATTTAATCAGAATTTGGAGGGCGGAGCTCCGGCGACGCCGGGCTAAAATCTCGCAGGAGCTCGACCCTCCATGGATCGGTTTAGACACGAAGTTGATCGAACATCTCGCACAAGGCGTCGCCGAGAGAAAAAAGCGCGTCGGCGTAAGGATTCGACGCGATTGCATCCAGCGTGCATTGCGCTTCGCGAATCAAATCGCTGCCGGCTGCGATTGACTCGTTTAACGCGCCGTCGTTCGCGCCATTCTTCAGGAGCTCGATCATTTCTTCGATTTGTTCTTCGAGCACAAGCTGGCAACAGCGTTCCCGCTCGAACTCCGAAGCCGAACCCAGGAAAATCAAAACTGGCAGCGTAAATTTGCCTTTTCGCAGGTCGGTCCCAAGTGTTTTGCCAGTGACGCTCTCGCTGCCGGCAAGATCGACGCAATCATCGTAAATCTGATATGCCGTGCCGACCTGAATTCCGAAATTCTTGAATGTTTCGATCACGTTAGGCTCGGCTTCGCTGAGCACCGCGGCCAATTCGGCTGCAGTAGAAAAAAGCGAGCCGGTCTTCATTTCTACGATCCGTAGATAATCCTGCACGGTGAGGTTTAGATCGAACCGGCGCTGCGTCTGGATCATTTCCCCAGAGCAGACGGTGGCGGCCGTACGCGCAATCGCGCGACCGATACCTGAGTTCTCAAAATTTGTCGATAACGTGAGCGCATGCGCGAAGAGACAATCGCCCAGCAAAACGCTCAGCGAATTTCCCCAGCGCGCGTTCGCGGTGGGCTGGGCGCGACGGCGTTCTGCTTCATCCATCACGTCGTCATGCACGAGCGTGGCGATATGGATGAGCTCCACGATCACGGCGAGATCGACGTGGTTCGAGTTTATCTTGCCCGTGGCGCCGCCGGCGAGAAGAGACAGAAGCGGGCGGAGACGTTTGCCGCGACTTCCGATTGCATAAACGACGTAACCTTCGAGCGCCGGATCAAAAGCCGCGGCTTGTTGGGAAATGCGGGTCTCGACTTCTTCGAGGTGCGGCTGAACGAGCCGCGCGACCTGAGCGAGCGAACTGGCAGGCGAAGCGGTCGCCGTAACACCAGTCCGCCTCGGTAGTGAGCGCGCGGAAAATTCCACGAGGCGAGAATAGCGGGGCAGGTTCTAGCTTGTCAAAGCTTCGCGCCGCAAATTTTCTGGTGAGCGCACGCTGCCAGCGTCCTGTCTTCAGCACCAGCTTGCCGAAGACCGCTCAGCGTTTACGCAGCCATGCATCGGTTGCGTACTTTCGCGCGGCGATTTCCCGCGCTCGGCAATGAACGGCCTTCGGCAAACTCCGCGGCTCGCAATTGGTCGACAGCTCTTCGGCAAATCGTTCCGCCAGGCCATTCTCAAGCTCGACTCCTTGAATGCTGCCTTGCTGCAACAATCCGCGGCGGGTCCGGCGCTGTGCCGATCCAGCGATCTTGCGGCTATCGATCATCACGTCCGCGCGGACCGGATTCGCAAAACAATTGTAGCCGCTGGCGCTGACAGCGGTTCGCATGGCAGCCGCAATGCCGCGGAAGTCCACGCCCCCGGCTACAACTGCGCGCTTACCGATTCCGTTGAACGCATTGACCAACGCGCGATGAATTTTTTCGTATAGTGACATCGATGATTCATTGCAGACGGCATCGCTCACGGGAATTACAATCGAGTAGGTGAGATCGTCTCCGTGAAAAACGATTCCGCCGCCCGTCCAGCGCCGGACTACATCGCGCGCGGAAGCATGATCAGCGACATCACTAAATCTGCCGAAATAACCAAACGACAGGGCAGGGCAGTGCCATCGGTAAAATCGAATCGAAGGAAACGTGGCATACTCGAGCAGCGCTTCGTCGATGGCCATGTTCATCGCTGCCGAGCATGCAGAGTCGTCCTGATAGACACCAAGCCTGGCGAATAAATTCTCAGTCATTCCGAGCGAAGCGAAGTCAAGGAACCCCGTTGCATTGCGGTGAGTACTTCCCGGGATATGTCGACTTCGCTCCACATGACAATCAGGTGTGAAGCTCATCCAAAACTTTAGCGACGGCTTCTCGCGGGTTTCGGTGTGCAGTAATTGGCCGGCCAATACCGATATAGTCCGCGCCTGCTTCGACTGCCTGGCGCGGCGCCATAAATCGTTTTTGGTCGCCCGGGTCCGCCCAAGTCGGACGAATTCCCTGAACGGCGATCTTAATTTTGTCTCCGAATTCTGTCCGCAGCATTTTGATTTCGTGCGCGCTCGCGACAATTCCATCGATGTCTGCCTCCACGCCCAATTTAGCCAGGCGCACGACCTGATCGTCCACTTTGTCGGCGATTCCAATTTCGCGCAGCGTTTGTTCCGTCGCGCTTGTTAAAACAGTCACGCCGAGGAGCAACATCTTGTTGGGGCGAGCCGCGGTCGCGGCGCGAATCATTTCGCTTCCACCGCTCAAGTGAATGGTGAGCATCTGCACACCAAGATTGCTCGCCGATTCGACGGCCCTTGCGACCGTGTTCGGGATATCATACAGCTTGAGATCCAGCCACACTTTTGCGCTGGTAGATAAGACGGCGCGCACGATTTCTGGGCCTTCGGCCGTGTAAAGTTGCAAGCCGACTTTGAAAAACGAAACCTGGTCGCGCAATTGCTCGACGAGACTGAGCGCCTGCCGTTTTGTCGCGACATCCAGCGCCACGATGATTTTGTCAGCAATGTTTGTCATTCCTAAGTCCAACCTGTCATGTCGAGCGGAGTCGAGACATCTCTCAATGTTCCAACCAACAGTAAGAGATTCCTCGACTTCGCTCGGAATGACAGAGCAAATTGCAAAATGATGCAAGTTTTTGCTCCTGCGAAGATTAACCTTTCCCTGAGGATTCTCGGCCGGCGTAACGACGGCTTTCACGAAATCGAGACGCTCATCGCTCCGATTTCGCTTTGCGACCAGATCGAAATCGACAAGGCAGACTGCGAGAAGGGAATCGAGTTTAGCTGCGATGATCTCTCTTTGCCGACAGGCGACGAAAATCTAATTGTGCGCGGCGCGAAAAGTTTTTTTGCCGCGACAAAGATCACGCCGGCGATTTCAATTGAGCTAAAAAAGAAAATTCCGCACGATGCGGGCTTGGGTGGGGGGAGCAGCGACGCGGCTTCCACTCTGCTGGCGCTCAACGACCTATTCGAAGCGAAATTGCCGCGCGAAACGCTGGCGGAAATAGCGGAATCAATCGGATCGGACATTCCATTTTTTATTTTTCAGTCTACCGCACTCTGTAAGGGACGCGGCGAACTGGTCACGCCTGTGAAGTTGAAAGAAGAACTCTCGATCCTGTTATTGAAGCCAGAATTTGGCGTCTCTACGGCATCGGCATATCACCGCTGGCGAGACTCGCAAGAAATTCCAGGCGTCTCTTACGCAGCTCAACAATTCGCTAAGCAGAGTTTCATGAACGATCTCGAGCGACCAGTTTTCGAAAAATTTGTTTTTCTCGCGCAACTGAAGATGTGGTTGCTTGAGCAGCCGGAAGTCGGCGCGGCACTGATGTCCGGTTCCGGCTCGACGATGTTCGCGACGTTGCGCCCTAACGCAGATGCCGACGTTCTGGCAAAACGCGCGAAAGCCGAGCTCGATCCCGAGTTGTGGACGCGCGCATGCCAAACGATCGGGTAGCGCATGCGTCTCGCGTGCTGGCGAGCGCGTCCTCGCGATCACGAACTTCCTTTAGGACCCTTAATCGTCGCCGACGGCGGAAGTTAAAGAAAAGGTTGTTTCGGCGCGACGCCGAAACCAGCACGCGAGACGCGTGCGCTACCCAGAGGTGCGAACCGCGCGAGATTACTCGCCTGCGCTTTTGCGCAATCTCGCTCGCGCGTACTCGCGATTCAGTTTTGCAATGAAACTGGCGCTGATCTCGGCGGGACACACTGCTTCGCACTCGTAAGTGTTGGTGCAATTGCCGAATCCTTCCGCATCCATCACGCGCACCATTTTCAGGACTCGGCTTTCTCGTTCCGGATAGCCCTGCGGCAAAAGCGATAAGTGCGAGACTTTCGCCGCGGTGAAAAGCATCGCCGACCCATTTGGACAAGCTGCAGCGCACGCGCCGCAGCCGATGCAGGCCGCCGCTTCCATCGCCAGGTCGGCGTCATGTTTGGGAATGAGGATCGAATTTGCTTCCGGGGCGGACCCGGCGCGGGCACTGATGAACCCGCCCGCTTGCACGATGCGATCCAGCGGGCTTCGATCGATCACCAGATCTTTGACGATCGGGAAGGCGCCGACGCGAAATGGCTCGATTGTGATCGTGGCGCCATCTCGAAATTTTCGCATGTAAAGCTCGCAGACAGCGCCAGGGTGATCGGGACCGTGGGCTTCGCCATTGACCGTGAGCGCGCATGTTCCGCAAATGCCTTCGCGGCAATCGGAATCGAACGCGATCGGCTCCTCGCCGCGCCCGAGCAATTGTTCGTTCAGGATGTCGAGCATTTCGAGAAACGACGTGTGCGGCGAAATGTCGCGAACGTCGTAATCGACAAGTTTGCCGGGTGTTTGTGCGTTCGTTTGACGCCAAATTTTGAGCTTGAAATTCATTGATTACGAAAAATGAGAGATTCCTCGACTTCGCTCGGAATGACAGATCACTTATAGCTCCTTTGCGTCAGATGCACCGTTTCGAAACGTAGCGGTTCGCGATGCAGCTTTGGCGGTTGCCCGTTGCCTTGAAATTCCCAGGCGAACACTGCTGCGTGGTGTTCGTCGTCGCGGAGCGCCTCGCCATCAGCCGTTTGATGTTCCTCGCGAAAATGCGCTCCGGCAGATTCGTCGCGCTCAAGCGCATCCATGCACATCAGCTCGGCGAATTCGAGGAAATCGGCAACGCGTCCGGCGCGTTCCAGGGACTGGTTAAAATCTTCGTCGCTGCCCAGGACGCGCACATCGCGCCAGAATTGTTCTCGCAGTTCTGGAATTTTTTGCAGCGACTCGCGCAATCCTTTCTCATGGCGCGACATTCCACATTGGTCCCAAAGAAGAACGCCGAGCTCGCGGTGAAACGAATCGAGCGAACGTGTTCCATTGACGGTGAGGAGTCTCTCGATCCGCGCACGCACTTCGTTTTCGGCGTTTTCAAATTCCGGAAAATCGGGCGACGGTCGTTTTCCCATTTGGCTGGCGAGATAATTCGGCAGCGTATTAGGCAAAATAAAATAACCGTCAGCCAAGCCTTGCATAAGTGCACTGGCCCCGAGCCGGTTCGCGCCGTGATCCGAAAAATTCGCTTCGCCGATCACAAACAAACCCGGCACATTGCTCATCAGATCGTAATCGACCCAAAGGCCACCCATCGTGTAATGGACTGCGGGGTAAATTCGCATCGGCACCTTATAGGCGTTTTCACCGGTGATCTTTTCATAGACTTCAAACAAATTTCCGTAGCGTTCGCGAATCGTATCTTCGCCAAGGCGCTTAATCGCGTCGGCAAAATCCAGATACACGCCTCGTCCACCGGGACCGACGCCGCGGCCCTCATCGCAAACTTCCTTCGCTGCGCGTGATGAAATATCACGCGGCGCAAGGTTGCCGTAGCTGGGATATTTTCGTTCGAGATAATAATCGCGTTCTTGTTCCGGAATTTCACCCGGCGGCTTGTCGCGATCCTCCTTTCGTTTCGGGACCCAAACGCGTCCATCGTTCCGCAACGACTCGGACATCAGCGTGAGCTTGGATTGGTGTTCGCCACTGACCGGGATGCACGTAGGATGAATTTGCGTAAAGGCTGGATTGGCAAAAAGCGCGCCCCGTTTGTAAGCGCGATACGTGGCTGTGACGTTGCAGCCGCGCGCATTGGTCGAAAGATAAAAAACGTTTCCGTATCCGCCGGTGGCGAGCACGACGGCATCGGCCGCGTGCCTGTCGATTTTTCCTGAGCATAAACTGCGCGTGATAATTCCCTTGGCTTGTCCGTCCACGATTACCAGATCGAGCATCTCCGTCTGCGGAAACATCCGCACAGTGTCCCTGGCGATTTGGCGACAGAGCGCCTGATAACAGCCGAGCAAAAGTTGCTGGCCAGTCTGGCCGCGCGCGTAGAAAGTCCGTGATACCTGAGCGCCACCGAAGGAGCGGTTGGCGAGCAATCCGCCGTATTCGCGGGCGAACGGTACCCCCTGCGCAACGCACTGGTCGATGATGTTGTTGCTGATTTCAGCGAGGCGGTAAACGTTCGCTTCGCGGGATCGAAAATCGCCGCCTTTTATCGTGTCGTGGAACAATCGATAAACACTGTCGCCATCGTTCTGATAGTTTTTTGCCGCGTTAATTCCGCCTTGGGCAGCAATCGAGTGCGCGCGGCGCGCCGAATCCTGGAAACAAAAGCATTTCACCCGATATCCCAGCTCACCGAGAGTGGCCGCCGCTGATCCACCGGCCAGACCGCTGCCTACAACGATGATGTCAAACTTTCGCCGGTTGTTTGGACTCACTAAGCGCGAATGGTCACGGTGGCTGCGCCATTTCTGAGCGAGCGGCCCCGGCGGAATTTTTGGATCCAGCGTGCCAATCATAATTGTTGCGCTGGCTTGATTAGTCCAAGCAGGATGGCGAGGGGAATGGAGGTGTAGCCTGCAAAGAGAAGCCACGCGAAAATTCGACCGCCGAGCGCCAGGCGCGGCGTCAGTTTCTTGTCATTCAGTCCAAGCGATTGAAAAAAGCTGGATGATCCATGGCTTAAATGAAGCGCGAGCAGAAACAGCCCGAGCACGTAAAACCCAGATACAAAATAATTTTGGAAACCATAGACCATCATCGAATAGACATCATAATGGCCGAGAGGATCCGCTTTAAGCAGAGTGAACCGTGTATCCGTCACACGAACGGTGAAATGCGCCAGATGATAGATAATAAAGGCCAGCACGATCAGGCCGCTCATCACCATGTGGCGCGAGGCGAAAGTTGCTTTCACATAGCGCCTGTCGATGTAGGCTTCCGGCCGGGCGCGGCGATTCTCAATCGCCAGATGGATCGTTACCCAGATGTGAATAATGACCGCCGTAAGCAGGAACAAACGAATTGCCCAAAGCAGGGGGCCGAGATCGCGCAGATGTTGCGAGTAACCATTGATCCAGTGCGGTCCGATAAAAATTTGCAAATTGCCGAGCAAATGTCCGATGACAAAAAGGATCAAAATCATGCCAGTGATCGCGACGATCATTTTTTTTCCGACGGATGATGGATAAAAAGCCGCTAAAATATTCACGGTACGAACATGCACTGCGGTGGACGGTAGGCGGAGAACGCGTTGTTCTCAACGCGTTGGCAATCAAGTGCGGTTTGGCCACCGGATTGATTATGTCAACGCTACGTCGAAGACTTCGGTCAGAACAAAGTAATCTTCACTTCCGCTGCGCTTAAGCATATAATTACCGGCTTCATGGGAAACAGTGAAGAATCCCGGTCCCAGACGATCTCTAGGGAAATCCTTGGATTCCAGGAGGACTGTTCAACTGGCGTTAGCGAAGCCGGGGGCACGGCTACCCGCGTTAGGCGAACTGGTCTCTGGTCGCATTTTCTCAGCCACGAATGGTCGTCTGCGGTGCTGTATCTTTTTCTGGATGTAGTGAGCTGGGTCGCAATCTACCGAGTGGCAGGCTGGTTTCGGTACGATGCATTCTATGCGACGCCGTTTCAGTTCTTCATCATCAATCTGATTCAACTCGGCGTGATAGTGACGGCGCTTTACTTTGTCGGCGGCTATGATCGCACCGTTGAGAAGCTCACTCTTGGCTATGCCGCCGAACACATTCTTGCTGTGACCGCGGCGGCCGTTGTCAGTGCGATGTTGATTTACTCTGCGGCGACATTCGATCAGACGATGAAGCCGAGCCGCGGCGTGCTTCTTTTGAGTTTCGCAATTTTCCTGCCGCTATCGTTGGCTTACCGCCGGTGGATTCGGCAATACGTGGTTGCCAGCAGCGCCGGACGCTCGTTCCTCGTCATCGGCGGTGGCGCGGCGGCGGCGCATTTTTACCAGGCGTACAGGAACTCGCCAAACGGACAGCGGCTCGAATTTGTGGATGTAAATGAGGAACGAGTGGGCCAGCCAATCGCCGGTGAAGGATCGCCGATTGTGCAAGGAAATCTCGCCGCCAAGTTAAATAATCTCGGCGAACGTTATAGCGGCATCATTCTCGCTGAGAGAGCGAGCTCGCTCAGCACGCAACTGCTGGCGCATCTTGTGCGCGCCCAGTTTCAGCAAACGCGCGTTTACACGCTGGAATCATTTTATGAAACTCAGTGGCGTTATCTGCCGCTCGGTATCGTCGATCCGTTTTGGCCGCTCCAGACTGGTTTTCAACTGGCTCGTACCTCGCCCTACCATTATCTCAAGCGGCTCTTCGACATTGTAGCCTCTGCGACAGCGCTAGTCGTTTGCGCTCCGCTCTTCGTGCTTGTCCCTCTCCTCATTTGGATGGAGGACCGCAGTCCGGTTTTTTTCCGGCAGGAACGAGTTGGCCGCGACGGGAGACGGTTCATTCTTTTCAAATTCCGAACGATGTGCCGGCGCTTCGATCAGGCGGACGAAGACATTTACACGCGAAAGGGCGATCGCCGCGTTACGTCTGTGGGGCTTTGGCTGCGAAAACTCCGGCTCGATGAGCTGCCCCAACTTTGGAATGCGCTCAAAGGAGACATTAGCCTGATTGGTCCACGCCCAGAGTGGAGCAAGTGCGCCGAACGCTATGAGCAAACGGTCTCATTTTATCATTTTCGGCACCTGGTCAAACCAGGGATCACTGGGTGGGCGCAAGTAAACTATCCCTACGGCGAGAGTGACGAGGACGCGGTGGAGAAGCTAAAGTACGACCTCTACTACATTCGGCATTACTCACTGAAGCTGGATGCAATGATCGTGTTGAAAACGTTGTACACCATGCTGTTTGGCAAAGGACGGTGAGCGTCAAAGTCTTGAATAGATACGTGAGTTACGTGAAGCGTGCGGGATTAGCCGCCGAGTGATACTGATAACCGTTCATTGACAAGCAGCTTGCCGTTTTTGTGTGATTTCCCATTTCTTTCGCACTGCATCTCGCTGGATTTTTTTTACTGCCCTTATTTACGCCCCGTGGGCGTACGGCGCCACAACATCGTCGAGCATCCAAATAACCAACTGGGTGTTATTGGCTGCGCTCGTTCTTTGGGCCGTTGAGTTGCTTGTTAGTAGGCGAAGGCCGCGATTTCCACGGCTTCTGTTCTTTTTTACAGGGGCTTTGCTTTGCGTAGGCGGCTGGATGGGCTTCAACGCGAAGTCAATCTACGATTCGGATTTTTTTGTTTTTGTGCCGCTACACAACTTCGCGCCGTCTTTGGCCGGCTCCGTTGATTACACAATCAGCGCTGCATGGATGATCCGAGGCGCGTTGCTGCTGGGGACGATCCTGTTCGTCTCGGATGTTTCTCAGAGCAACCGGTGGTTGCTTCGCTTATGGTATGTGATTGGTCTGGTCGCTGGCTCGATCGCATTTCTCGGTTTGCTTCAGAAAGCCACCGGCGCGCAGATGATTTTCTGGCAACCGCCGCCGCCGCCGGAAGTTTGGGTGAGCACTTTTTTTGCGACATATTATTACCACGGTAATGCCGGAGCATTTTTGAACGTGGTGTGGCCGTTGAGTGCCGGTCTTGTTATCCGAGCCTTTAGCAACCGATCTCATCCCGGCATGCGAGCGATGTGGATAAGTGTTTTTATCCTGACGATTGCCGGGGTGCCGGCGAATACCTCGCGTATGGCTCAATTGGTCGCTCTTCTATTACTGGTTGCGATCTTTGTGCAATTTGGACCCGCGCTTCTGCGAAAGCTGTCCGGCGCAGAGAAAAGCGTCGCGTTGGCGGGCGTCCTTGCGATTCTTTTGGCGCTGATCGCACTCGCTCAGGCGACTCATTTGGACCAACCGCTGAACCGGTGGCAGGCGGAGAGCCAACGGATTTCTGGCGATGCGCGTTGGCGAGCTTTCGGCGTCGCGATGGGCGCGCTGCCCGATGCGAGGCTGTTCGGATTTGGGCCGGCAACCTTTCGCGTTGTATTTCCGACCTACAACATCGGATCTACTAACCAGGCGCCGGGTACCTGGAGGTTCTTGCACGAGGACTACTTACAGACTCTGTTGGAATGGGGGTGGTTGGGGAGCAGCCTTTGGGCGTTGCTGTTCTTCGGAGGAATAACAGTCGGGCTTCATAGTTATAAGAAGTATGCCAAGCGAGACTGGACGCCACGAAGACGCGTGCTGCAGCCTTTGGTTATCACTGCACTTATAGGAGTGGCGCTGCACGCGCTGGTCGATTTCCCCCTTCAGATCGAATCGATCCAGCTCTATGTGGCGACTTATCTGGGTCTTTGCTGGGGAAGCTCCCTATGGCACGAAAGGCTAGTCAGCAGCCGAGGCTTAGCGTTCGGTGGTCTGAAGCCAGAACTCCAAGACAAAACTGAAGTGATAGCTCGCGATTAACTAGGCTCCGTTGTCCTCGTGGTCGGACTTGGATCGGCCACCGTAGCTGTGAGTGTAGCTCCGAGAATATGCTCCTTCGTCTTTGCCGTAACCGTGCGAAGCGTAATAGTAATAATAGCCAACCCCACGGCTTCGCCGCAAACGATTCAGTACCAACCCGGCCGGGCGAATTCCTGACTTTGCCAGCAAGGTAATTGCACGGCGGACGGCCGGACGCGGTGTTTTTGCCGCTCGAATAACAATGCACACCGTCTGGACGTGTGGAGTCATGAGCAGAGTGTCACTGACTGCCAGAATTGGTGCGCTATCGATTACCACACGATCAAAGATTGTTGCAGCCTCGGCAACGAGTTGCCCGAAGAATGGCCCGGCAAGAATCTCAGCCGGATTGGGCGCGCGTCGTCCACCTGCGAGGACGGAAAGCTGGCCTCCTGTCGCGGTGAGAATGTTCCCTGTCAGCTCAATGCTCTCGTCGACAAGCTGGATTTCTCCAGCGGGAATCTGGCGCGCTGCCGAGGCTACGTCCGCTTCACCCACCAGGCAGTCTATCACTCCCGGCGCTCCTTCTTCGTCGGAATTGTTTGTTGTGTTGGCATCCGGGAAACGGAAAATCCTGTGCATGTTTGGCCGGCGCAGGTCGCCGTCGATTAGAAGCACGCGATAACCCTGTTGAGCCAGCGCAAGCGAATAATTTGCGCTGGTGAAACTTTTTCCTTCGTTAGGCAGCGCACTGGTGAAAAGCGAAACCTTGCGCTCGGCTTCCGGGCCCAAAAGAGAAAGCGCAGCGCGCAAATTGCGGAACGCTTCGGCGGCCGGGCTTTCAGGAGTTTCCACCACGACGCGGTAGTTCGAACTTCCGAAAACTTTGCTTCGCCGTTTTAGCCTGGTAACAGGGCCTTCATCAGTGGTGTCGGGAACAGCTGCGAAAACAGGTAATCCCAGTGTACTTTCTGCCTGGTCCACGGTCTTGATGGAACGGTCCAGCGCATCGGCGCCAAAAACGAATGCCAGTCCGGCAGCCAGGCCGCCAAGCAGACCCAGAGCGATCGCTCTCGTGGGACGAGGACTAACGGGTGAGTGCGGAAGCGGCGAGTGCTCAATCACACTTACTGCATTCGTCTTCACGTCTTTTGTTAAACTTGTCTCCTTTATCTGGCGAAGGACGCTCTCGTAGAGTGCCCGATCCGTTTCGGCTTGCCGGGCCAACTCCTGATAGCCGATTGCTGTGCGGTTGAGATTGACCGCGACGCCCTGCTGGTCTTGCAACGCCTGTTGCAAGCTGACCTCTGTGGCCTTGGTCTGTTCGATGGCATTACGCAGAATCGGAGGTTGCGCCAGCACGGCTTGACGAAGCTTTTGTTTCGCCTCGGCCAGCGAGGCCCGGGCTGCAATCATTTTGGGATGCTTGTCCTTGTACCGTAACGCGTAGGTTGTGATCCCCGCTTCAATCCTTGTAACTTCACGCCGCGCTTCGGTCACCATTCCGGCAGCAGAGATACTCGGAATCGCAAGCAACGCGTCGATGTTATCACCAGCTTGTTCGATTTGCTGGAGCTCACCTTCAAGGTGAATCCGATCGGCCTTCGCTGCGGTCAATTTGTTGTTTAGCTCTTGCAGTTTGTCCTCGACCAAGCCGCCCCGTGGTCCGCCGGCGCCAGAGCCAGATCCCTGCTGTGAGCCCGTCGCGGCCGTGCCGCCGCCAAGTTGCAACGCGTCTGGATTATTCGCCTTGTATTCGGCGACGGCCGCCTCGCTTTTTTGCAGGTTCCTCTTCAATCGTTCTTCTTCTTCCAGCAAATAACGCAATGCCTCCTCGCTGAGCGAAGCGCGGCGCTCGATCGAGTTGCGGATGTACTCCCGACCGATTGCTTCGGCGAGCCGCTGTGCCATGGCTGGATCGCGGTGCGTCACGTATAAATCGATCAGGCGCGTCCCGCGGCGGATCGCCGGCTTCACCATCCCGACCATTGCTCGACCCAATCCCTCTTCGAGTGGCGTAAATGTTGTGACACCGCTCGCGTTCTGAGTCTTGTTCTCAACCTGCGACGGATCGGTGCGCTGCGTCGAGGTGGAACTCTTATCGCCTGCGACGCTCTGACCTAGAAGCGCGCGTCCACCGTCTTCAGTCAAGCCTTCGGAGCGCACAACTCGGGCAAGAAGTGTTTGGTTAGTCAGATTTTGTTCGATCGTTCGCAGTGCCTCCTGACTGGCTAGAAACATCGAACGCATGCGCGTTGCAGAATCATCCGTAGCGAGAAAAGTCGGCTCTTGAAATTCCACTTCCAGGGCTGTGTGTCCCTGGTAAAGCTTCGGCGTCCGCGCCAGGTAGCCCAGCGCTAGAAAAAGGCCGGCCAGAACACAAATGGCGACGATCCAAATACGTTCGACGAAAGAATGCCAGAAACGTCGAAAATCGAATCTCTGTAGCCCCTCGGCGTATTGCCCGGCCAACGGCACGACTGGTTTCTCGGAATTTGGGGGAACGGTCGTTCCCGTAACAGATTGCGCAGGATCAATCACGGCAAAGTATTGGCTCGAAGCTTACACTCAAGCAGCGCGATCGGAAAGGCGAAGGCGCAAAAAAATTTCCAGTTAAAAAATACTTTCCCCGACGGTAATGGTATCGCCCGGCTCGACAAGAAAACCTCCGCCGCTTCCCTTCGTGAAGCGCTTCGCATTCACCTTGAAAACCTGATCGCCACTCGCGTTATGTCGCCGCACCGTAATTCGTTCCGGCGCAGCAATGCGGGTATATCCGCCAGCCAGCGCGACGGCCTCGAGTAGATCAATACCGCCCGGGCTGGCATCCGGCATTTCGTAACTGCCGGGTCGACTTACCTGACCCAGAATCGAGAAACGTCGCTTTGCATAGCTGAGGAGCATGACATTGACCCTTGGGTTAACCAGATAATCGCGGCCGTACAACTCCGTGAGTTTTGAAGCTGCCTGGGTCAGCGTGAGTCCCGCCAAATGGATCGAGCCCAACAATGGCACGCTCAAGTTACCCTCGGGGTTCAATCGTCCGTTTGTCCGCAGATCCTCTTCACCAAACACTTCGACCGCCACCTGGTCGTTGGCACTCAAAATGTAACCAGCCGGGGCGCTGGCTCCGCTGCTTGATGGCGGCGCCGAAATGGACGCTGGCGATGTAGAGTTGGCGGCGGGCTGCGACGCGGCGGTGCCCGGCATAATTTGGGCTAACAGGAACCCTGGGAGCAACGACAACGGGAGCGCAATCGCCAACCATCGTCCCCTTGTCCCAGCTCGCAGACGATTCAAACCGTGCTTAGAACCTGAGCGTAGCCCTAACGCCCACCTGATTATCATAGAAACTGAAGAAATCGTCTGAACTGCTGTCTTCGCGATGCAGGTAATACACCCCGGTGCTCAGCCATCTGGTAATCAGCACGTCAACGGACGGTTCGATAAACCAGTAATCATCATCCCGTGGCGCGCTGACATTCCGCTCCGCGGGGAAATAATCGGAGTTTTCATAGCCGCTGGCCAAGCCGAAGTAAACGCGCTGGAATAAACGCTGCTGGAACCGGGCGACAACGTATGTGTTCGCGAAATCTTGATCACCCAGGAACCCAGAATTATAAATGCGCCGGCCGGCGGCCAGCGTGAGATTGGTACCTTCAAACGGATGATAAATTGCTCCGAGTTCAAACACCGGTGTGGTGTAGTCACCCCGGTTGCCGTCGAACTGGCGAAACTCAGCGCCTGCCGAAGCATACAAACCTAATTTGGCTGTCGCCTGATACTGAAGACGCGCGTTCACCTGCTCGAAACTTTGGTTAGGAGTTGGTTCGTCGACCCAATCATACCCGAAAGTGCCGCCAATGCCGACCGACAGCTTTGGCAGCCAATTGTAGTAAAGGTAAAGACCGCCCGAAACAATGTAGGAGCTGATGTGATTAGGATAGAAGTAGATCGAGGAATCAAATTCGCCCTGCAACGATAGTTTCCCGGTCAGTTCATAATTTGCCCTCAAGCGCGTGTTGAAGATGTTCACCCGGGTGGGCGCGCTTGCATCGGTGTTTGCCCAAAGCCCGGTCGTATCGAAGATGCTGTTGAGATTTGCCGATTCGAGTAGCGCCACATCTTGCAAGATAAGCTCTGCTGCGCCCCTCGATGTCGCCGAATCCAATGGTAATCTCCGGCTCAATCGCGAAATAATAATCCGAGACCCGGTTCGTATGACTGATAAAGATGTTGTCATCCCACACACCGCGCACTGTCAGTCGCAGTTCGTAGTGAAAGCGACGCGGTTCACCTGAGGAAGTGATTTCGCCACTTGGAAATACGTTCTTGGTGTCGACCCCGCCGTAAGGACCTCCTGCTGTCGGCGGCGGAATAGCGTTTGTTTGTGCTGCGGTGTAGTTCGTAGAAGAAGACCACGGCTCCGGTGAAGACGGAAACGCCTGCTCGGCGGAGGGCAATGACGCCGCTGAAGAAGGCAAAGGCTCTGCCGGTGTGGAGGGTAAGGATTGCGGTAAAGCGGGCAATGGCTCTGCTGATGTGGAGGGCAACGATTCCGCTGAAGCGGGTGGCGGCTCCGCTAACGAGGGCAAGACGTCGGGTTCAACCGACTCCTGCGCTTGCGCAGCAAGAACGGCTGCAAAGAAAATTCCTGCCACGAGGGCAAGGATTGGCCGTCGGGTGAGCGGGCGGGTGATCTCGCCGGCAGTGTCTATTGCCGTGCGGAGTGGAAATGCAGCGAAACGGTGAGTTGTTAAGGCAAAACCGGGGCGCATCGCCGCGAGAGTAGAGTGGCGCCAAAAACCCGTCAACGAAAAATGGTAGTAAAAATTAGCAAAAAAAGGACTGGATTTACCAGTCGTCGTCTCGTCATTTACGTTTGCTAGCAGACGCGTTTTTCCCCGGGGAAACTTGCGTTGTGGTGGGTCGCGTTAGACGTTTAATGATCTAGCGAATCAACAGTTCAACCCTCCAGCTGTATGCCCGAGCAGAAAAAGACGCTCACCATTAACGAGATTTATCACTCGATTCAGGGCGAGAGCACCTGGATGGGGCGACCGTGCGTCTTTGTGCGGCTAACCTTCTGCGATCTTCGCTGCAACTATTGCGACACGGAGTACGCGTTTTACGAAGGAAAAAAGCAAACCCTCAAAGAGATTGTCGATACGGTATCGGCGTTTCGATGTCCCCTGGTCGAGATCACCGGCGGCGAGCCGTTGTTGCAGAAGAACGTGCTACCGTTGATGTCGATGTTATGCGACGCGGACTACACCGTGCTACTCGAAAGTAGCGGCGCGCACGATATCTCCAAAGTCGATCTGCGCGTCCATCGGATCCTGGATTTAAAGACGCCGGGCAGCGGCGAAGTGGACAAAAATCTTTGGTCGAACATCGATCATCTCACTCTGCGCGACGAAGTGAAATTCGTAATGGGATCCCGCGAAGATTACGAGTGGTCGCGCGACAAGGTGCAGCGATACGATCTGCCTTCGCGCTGTCATGCCGTGCTATTCTCCCCGATTTTCGGCAGGATCGATCCGCGCGAAATCGTCGAATGGATCCTCGCCGATAAACTCGATGTGCGGTTTCAACTTCAGATGCACAAGTTCATCTGGAGCGCGACGCAGCGCGGAGTCTGAGAGCGCCGCGGCCCTACAGTTTTCTGTCGCCATTCCGAGGTTCATTCGCTCTGGATGACAATCGTTGAGCAAAAGTGATATTGTGCGCATCATGCGCGCGCGGTTGACGAAGGATTTTACTTTCGAAGCGGCGCAAACGCTGCCAAACGCCCCGCAAGGCCATAAATGCCGCGGCGTGCACGGCCACAGTTTCAAAGTTGAAGTTTCCATCGAAGGCGATGTCGATCCAAAAGTCGGTTGGGTTTATGATCACGCGAACATCAGCGCGGCAATGAAACCGCTGCTTCAAAAGCTGGACCACGCTTATCTGAACGACATCGAAGGATTGGAGAATCCAACAATTGAAAAAATGGCCGAGTGGTTCTGGAAGAATTTGGACTCTCAATGTCCCGGTTTATGCCAGATCGTCGTGCACGAAACACCGACCGCGCGCTGTGTTTATCGAGGCAACTAGAATATTAGCGGGGGATCTTCGTGCACGAACGCCTATCGGCAGCGATAAGCTGATTCTTCCCGAAAGAATTCGGGTTTGAGTCACAGCTTCTCTTATTCACTTTGCCTCGGCAGACCCCGCTCTCTTACAACTCGATGGCATAGCGCTTCATCTTGTTGTAGAGGGTGGGGCGCTGGATGCCGAGAAGTTCCGCCGCTTTTTTCTTGTTGCCCCGGCATTCTGCAAGTGCTTGGAGAATGGCGTTTCGCTCGACGTCGTCGAGAGTTTGCACGCCGCTGTGCGGTATCGCGCCGAGCTCGGCCTGTTGCAGCGCGGGGGGCAACTGTATTTCTGCCGGAAGTTCTTTGACGTCTATCAAGCCCTGCCGCGCCAGCACCACGGCGTATTCAATAGCGTTTTGCAACTCGCGAACATTTCCAGGCCACGAATAATCAAGCAGCTTTTGAAACGCGTCCGGAGAAATGTCCGGCTCTGGTTTGCCAAGTTGTTGAGAAAATTGTTTCACGAATTGCGCGATGAGCGGCGGGATGTCCTCTTTGCGTTTTCGGAGCGGCGGAACTTCAATCTGAAAAGTGTTTAGCCGGTAGTACAAATCGGAGCGCAGCCGGTTCTCCGAGAGCGCCTGGGCGATCGGGCGATTGGTCGACGCAATCGCGCGGAAGTCTGCTTTCATTGTTTGCGTGTTGCCAAGCGGCCGATACTCGCGTTCCTGGAGCACGCGCAGAAAACGCGTCTGTAAATCTGTCGGCATATCGGATATCTCGTCGAGGAAAAGCGTGCCGCTGTTTGCCGCTGCGATCATTCCGGGAAAATCGTGCATCGCTCCGGTAAAGGCCCCCTTCACATAACCGAAAAGTTCTCCCTCGATCATAGTTTGCGGGAACGCCGCACAATTGAGCTTCACCATTGATTGCCCCGCGCGCCGGCTTCGGGCGTGGATAGCGTTAGCGATCACTTCCTTGCCCACGCCGCTTTCGCCCACGATGAGAACGTTGGCATCCGATGGCGCCATCGCATCGATCAATTCCTCGATCTCCTGCATCGGTTTGCTCTTGAAAATGGGCGTCGGCCGCGCCTCCGCGATTTCCAGGCGCTTTTCGAGTTGCTCGGTTTTTTCCCGGAGTTCTTCCGCTTCTCGTAAGAGGAACTGTGTTTCCATTGCCTTTTCCACCAGACTGAGCAGTTCCTCGGGCGCGTACGGTTTGCTAATGAAATGGTAGGCGCCGCGTTTGATTGACTCGATGGCATTGTGCAATGAGTCGTGCGCTGTCAGGATAATTACCTGCACTTCGGGTAACTCGGTCTTGATCCGATCCAGCATCTCTAATCCGTCGGCGTCCGGTAGTCGGAGATCGAGCAACACGAGCGTTGGCGATTTTGATTTTAGCAACTTGAGTCCTTGTGTGGCGGTCGGCGCGGTGTCCACTTCATACCCGTGCCGCTTCAGCAGCGCTTCGAGCGTCATGAGCACAGGCCGCTCGTCATCGATGATCAGGACATGACGGTTATTTGTTTTCATTCAATTGCGTCGCCGGTATTACGCACGACCAGCGGGCTCCAGTTGCCTAAACGGTGAGAAATGACCGACGTTTCAAGCTTCTTCCGAAGACTCGCCTGACAGGGGGAACCTAAGGGTCGTGGTGAGCGCCGAAACTTTCGGATCATATTGAGCATTCAGTTCGCCGCCGTGAGCCTCTACGATAGCGCGGACGCGATTCAGACCAAGACCATAATGGCGCAGGCTGATTTTCCGGAGCGGTTCGCGCCCCCAATTTTGGGTGGGCAAGTCAAAACGAGCTTTAGGTTCCCGTAGGATGAAGAGGAATCCCTTGTCATCGATTTTCGCTCTCGCGACAAGCGGACCCTTACCACGATCGTGCCGGAAGGCATTGGCGAAAAGCTCGGTAAATGCTTCCTCGCAAAATTGAGGATCAACATTGAGCATCGCGTCGCCGAGCTGAATGTCCCAGGAGATCTCCCTACTCTCCTTTGGAAAATCGCGGTCGATCTTCCCGCGCAAGTCATGCATAAAATCAGTGGCTTGGTATGGGATCAGGTTAGGTTTAACCTCTCCCACTGCTCTGGAAAGCCGCTGTAAAGTCGAGGCCAGACCTGAGACCATCTCGCGCAAACGTTTGATCTCGTTTTTGAATTCTTCATTCTTCTCCAGCTCACCGAGGTAAGTGGACTGCAATTCGATGGCATTTAAATCATTGCGCAGATCATGACTTAGTTGCCGGATAAAACGGATTGCGTCGCTCCACGGGACGCTCTGGGAATCTTCTCCATTCTGAGGAGGCCTGTCTGCCATAATCGGGCACATTACCGCTCTTGTTCGACTGAAAAACGGTCTTCTGACGGTTTCTCGCCAGGCGCAACCCTAATTTGCGGATCGTTGCTCGCCAAATGTCGCAGCACATGAAACACGTCTTCCGGGTCTGCGTCGATGGAGCGCGCAATTTCTTCGGCGGTTTTCCCCTCATTGGCAGCGAGTTTCTCGCTCACTTGCTTTTGAAGCTGCAACAGTCGTGTCGCCGCCTTTTTTCCAGCCTCGACACCTGGTTGATCGTACGCGTTGACATTAATTAGCGAGCCATAAAAGCCTACCGCACGCTCGTAAAGTGCGATCAACGCTCCGAGATTAAACGCGTTCACGTCTGGAATACTTATCGTGATGGATTCGCGCCCATTCTCGTAAAGCGCGCTTCGCGTTCCGCGCAAAAACCCCTCAAGATAATCGCCGCTCGTGATGCCGTCCTCGACTTCGAGCTGCTTACCGTGCCGATCTTTACGCACTTCGACGAACGTCACGAAAAAATTTAAGACGCCGTCACGCAATTGTTGAAGATAAGCGTGCTGATCGGTCGAACCTTTGTTGCCGTAAACAGCAATGCCTTGATGCACGATTTTTCCGTCGAGATCTTTTTCCTTTCCCAGCGATTCCATGACCAGTTGCTGCAGGTATTTGGCAAACAAGGCCAGCCGGTCCTTGTATGGAAGGATCACCATATCTTTGTCGCCCTTGCCCTGGCCGGCATAGTACCACATGAGCGCCAGAAGCATTGCCGCATTGTGTGTCACATCAGGCACGCGGGTCCGCTCGTCCATGGCGGCCGCGCCAGCGAGAAAACTATCGATATCGAAGCCTTCCAGCGCCATCGGGAGAAGCCCCACCGCGCTTATCACCGAGGTACGCCCGCCGATCCAATCGTGCATCGGGAATCGAGCCAGCCATTCGTTCCTTTCGGCAATTTTATCCAGATCGCTCCTAACACCGGTGACGGCCACTGCGTGTTTGTTGAACTGCAGTCCTTTCTCTTTGAATCGTGCTTCCGTCTCCAGCATCCCATTTCGTGTCTCCTTTGTTCCGCCGGATTTGGAAACCACAATAACCAGCGTTTGGGGGAGCAGATCGTCGATCCTGTCGAAGACGCGATCGAACCCGTTCGGGTCCGTATTATCGAAGAAAAAGATGTCCATTGGATCACGTGCCGACCAGAGCGCGTCTGCCACCAATTGCGGTCCAAGCGCCGAGCCGCCGATCCCGATCAGCAGCGCATGCTCGAAGCGTTTTCCATTTTCGGCCGTGATTCTTCCGGCATGAACATCTTCGGCGAATTTTTTGATGCGCTGGATGTTCTCTTCAATTTCCGTGCGAATTTCCGCAGTCGGCGCAAGCGCAGGATTGCGGAGCCAGTAATGACCCACCATCCGGTTTTCGGTGGGATTAGCGATCGCTCCCGCTTCCAATTCTCGCATCGCCGCGAACGCCTTCTCGATTTTCGGCTGCATTTTCTCGAAAAAATTCTCCGGAAATTTCAGCCGGCTGATGTCGAGAGAAAAATCAAGATCGCGGTAGTACAAAAGATATCGTTGGAAGCGCTGCCAAAGCGATGAAGAAGCCATTGTGTTAAGAATGCGATGATTGACCAATATTAAACGATATAAGCGCGTTAACTCCAATGTCAGTCTTTGAATCCGTCAAACTCAGTCGTTCTCACAAGCTTGTAGGGTGAAATCCTACACGAAATTCACATTGCAGCCTTGAATCGCGCCAATAACTTCGCCGCATTATGGCGCGCGTCCACGCCAACAAAGAGATGCCCCATTTGTTTGCAGGCCTGATCGCGCTTGGCGTGGCGGGGACCATTTTGTTCGCTGCTGGAATGGCTGTGATTCATCTCGAACGTTCCACCATTCCCTCAACCGCCCCCGATCTATTTCTCCTAAAAAATCAGGGAGTGGCCTTTCAACGTGCCGCTGCGCATGCGCCGAATGTATTGCCGATTTATGGCAGTTCGGAATTGCTAGTCCCTGCGGCTCCGGAGAGGGGGAACATTTTTTTTCGGACCGCGCCAACAGGTTTTCAACTTTCGCCCGTTGGCGGCGGAGGTACGACCCCGCTGATCATGTCGCAAAAAGTTGCCGCACTCAGCTCCGACTTGCGCGGCAAAGAACTTGCGATCTCGCTTTCGCCCGGCTGGTTTTTTGCGGCCAAGCCGGGTTGGCGAGGCTACACGGGAAATTTTTCGCTAATGGCAGCAAGCGAAATGGCCTTCGGAACCGCCCTAGATTTCGAGCTAAAGCGAGACATTGCTTCGCGGATGCTGGAATGTCCGAGCACTCTTGAAAAAAGTCCCCTGCTTGAATTCGCGCTGAGGCGGCTGGCTTCTGGGCGTTTGGTCGATCGCACGATCTTCTGCGTCCTCTGGCCACTCGGAAAAGCGCAGACTGCCTTACTGGAGCTACAAGATCATAGAGCGGCGCTCAATCACATTCGGCGTGAGATCAAACCTGCCCCGCAGCGGCATCCAGAAGTACTCGATTGGCCCAAGCTCATTGCAAGGGTAGAAGCAACCAAAACCACCGATTGGGCCAAGGTCTCAAAAGCCTCGGGCCTGAACGTGCAAATCACCCCAGGTTCTCGTGACGTGGCATTTCGCAACGGCGTGAAAGCGTCCGCGAGTTGGGCCGATTTGGAATTGCTCTTGCGCACACTTGAAAGAGTTCACGCGCGGCCACTAATTCTCAGCATGCCGATTGCCGGGGATTTTTATGATCACGCCGGCGTTTCGCGGTCGGCTCGCGAAGAGTATTACACAAAGCTTCGCGCACTCGTGCAACGATACCATTTTGCGGTAGTCGAATTTGAGGAGCATGACGAAGACCCGGCTTTTCTTATCCGTCACCAAAGTCATCTCACTGCAAAAGGCTGGGCGTATTACGATCGCGCCCTTGACGATTTCTTTCACGGGCGTATGCCACGAAGCTGACAACGTGATGATCTTCGATTCATTCAAGCGGCGGCACGATAGTGCTGCGCCTCATCCATGATAGCTGCAGATTTCTCGGACAAAGTATTGCAACTTCTCGCTTCGGTTGCCGAAACCGACGAGGTGTTGAACAATCTCGATCTGCCGCTTTACGAGTATCAGGTTCTCGATTCCATGAGAACCGTTCAGCTCATCCTAATGATCGAAGAGGAATTCGGCATCAAAGTTTCTCCGGCGGAATTTGAGCGCGAAAGCTGGCGAACACCGCGGAAAATTATCGCTGATCTCCAGCACCGACTGCACTTGTGAGCTGGCTCGAGAAACATCCGGCGGTGCATCGCGTACTGCTGATTCTCTATTATTTCGCCATCATCGTAGCGTTGATCCTGATGTATGGCCGTGGCGATTTCTCTACGCAGCCGTTTGTTTATCAGGGTTTCTGAATGGATTTGATCGAACGAATCGATCGCTGGGGCGCAGTGGCCCCGGAAGCAACTGCACATATTAGCGACCGCAAAACCTTGACATATGGTCAACTGCGCAGGCGCTCGGATGCACTCGCTTCCTATCTGACAGAGCGCTTCGGCGATGATCGCAGCCCAATTGCGGTGCTCGGGCATCGCGAGCCCGAAATGTTAATCGCATTTCTCGGCGCGGTGAAATCCTGCCGCCCTTATGTGCCGCTCGACACCGCGTTGCCGCAGCAGCGCATCGACAAAATTTTGGCAACTTCGGGCGCGGCGTTGGTGCTGACTCCGGAAGACGTTCGGCAATTACCTGAGTCTCAGATGCGTTGTCCTTCCAGAGGCCTGCAGGGTGACGGGCCGTTTTACGTCCTTTTCACAAGCGGCAGCACTGGTGAGCCCAAGGGCGTCATAATAACCCTGGCTTGCCTCGAGCATTTCGTCACATGGATGCTCGCGGAGCACCGATTCACCGAATTCGGCGAAGTGTTTTTGAATCAGGCGCCCTTCTCGTTTGATCTCTCTGTAATGGATTTGTATTGCGGCCTCGCAACGGGAGGCACGCTCTTCAGCATCAGCCGCGATCTTATCGCAAATCCAAAAGAGCTTTATCGCGCACTTACGAGTTCCGGCGTGACGACGTGGGTTTCAACGCCGTCATTTGCGCAGATGTGCCTTGTCGAAGAGAAATTTTCCGAGACGATGCTGCCGCGCGTGCGTCGCTTTCTATTTTGCGGCGAAACACTCACACCGCAGACCGCCGGCCTGCTGTTGAAGCGATTTCCACGGGCTGAAGTTTGGAACACCTATGGCCCGACCGAGGCAACGGTCGCCACGACGTCGATACGTGTCGATGCTGAGATTCTGAAACAATACTCGGCTTTGCCAGTCGGACGCACGATGCCGGGGAGCGAAATCGCCATCGTAAATGGAAATCGCGAGGTCTTACCAGTAAATCAGCGCGGTGAAATCATTATTGCAGGGCCGAATGTGAGCCCAGGTTATCTTGCCCGACCGGATCTGACGGCAGACGCCTTTTTTCAATATCGTGGTCAGCGCGCTTATCGTACCGGCGACCTTGGGCGCTTCCGTGACAATCTGCTATTCTTTGAAGGCCGCATCGACGACCAAATTAAGCTCAGCGGGTATCGGATTGAGCTTGGTGATGTCGAAGCGAATCTCCGAGCGATGGCGACTGTACGGGATGCGATCGTACTGCCGGTGATCAAAGACGGTGCTGCCCAATCACTTGCTGCTTTTGTACTATTGGCTGCGAGAGATGAGACATCGCATTTCAATTTGTCATATCGGCTCCGGAACCAACTCAGTGAGCGGCTTCCCGCATACATGTTGCCCCGCAAATTTATTTTTCTCGATGCATTTCCGATGACTCCGAATGGCAAGGTCGACCGGGCCAGCCTGGCCAAGTCGCTGTGATTCCCTACGCGGATTTCACATATTTTATACTGCTACTTTATGTAGCCGTTCCGACTCTGATCCTCGGTCTGCTTGGCTGCGCGGGTTGGCGGTGGGCGCTCCTGGTGACTGTGGCGATGCTGCTCGTGCAGTATCACGAATTGCTTAATGTCCGAGCCCATTTTCCAGTGCGCGAGATCTGGATCGTTCTTGGCTTTGCCGTTTGGCAATGGGTGACGGTACGCGCGTTTGCCAGTGCTGGTGCGCGCGCAGGCTGGCTGTTTTACAGCGCACTAGCGGCAAGTCTGCTTCCGCTGGCAGCAGCGAAATTGGTTCCGCTCGTGTCGCCCAAAAGTCAGTTTGGTTTTCTGGGCATTTCCTACATCACGTTTCGGGCGCTTGATGTCGTGTTTTGCCTTCGAGACGAGGTAATCGCTGCGCCCGGCGCCACCGATTTCTTGATGTTCTTATTTTTCTTCCCCACTATTTCTGCTGGCCCGATCGATCGCTATCGGCGTTTTCTAACCGACTGGAAAAGGAAACGAACGCGCGCTGAGTTCCTGGCTGATCTCGATGGCGCGGTGCACCGTTTTTTTCGCGGATTGTTTTACAAGTTCATAGTCGCAGCGCTCATCAAACAACACTGGCTCGAACCGGCAGCGCGCAGTGGGAGCTTCGGTGCGCTGCTCAGTTATATGTATGCTTACAGTTTCTATTTGTTCTTCGATTTCGCTGGCTACAGCGCGTTTGCTATCAGTCTGAGTTATCTCTTTGGGATCCACACTCCGGAAAATTTCTACCAACCGTTCCTCGCGCGAAATATACGTGATTTTTGGAATCGCTGGCACATCACACTTTCGTTCTGGTTTCGCGATCACGTCTACATGCGGTTCCTGCTTGCCGCTGCGCGGGGCAAATGGTTTAGGAGCCTCAATACAGCCGCGATCCTCGGATATTTTCTTGCATTCGGATTAATGGGTTTGTGGCATGGGATCGAGCCGCACTACATCATTTATGGCCTTTATCAGGCGACGCTGCTCTCAGGTTTCCACATTTTTTCCGACTGGAACAAGACGCGCCATTATTGGCGCGATGGATTTCTTTCAAACGCATTGGCCGTTTTCATAACGTTCCATTTCGTTTGCTTCGGTTTGCTCATTTTTTCCGGGCGCATTGGTGCCCCGCCGCTGCAGCATTATTTCGCTGAAATCGAGCAGGCCGATTGCCACGAGATTTCTGGCTGGGTCTGGGACAAGTACAAGCCGAAGGCGCCGGTTTCAGTCGAACTTTGGGATGGCGAAGAATATTTGATCACCATCTCGGCAAATCAATTCCGGCAGGACCTCGTTGACGCAGGTTATGGAAACGGCCGCCATGCATTTCGTTTCGAAACGCCGCCGCCACTCAAAGATGGTCACTCACATCGGATACGACTCCGAGTTGCTGACAGGGGAATCGATTTGCCCACGACGCAGAGAGTAATTGTCTGCCGATAACAGGTCGTTCGTTTCTCGACGGAATCGAAACTAGTTGTGCTTACCAGTGTGTACGGCGAAAAATTCAGTTTCCGCGTATTGTAGCTCGCTTGTGTGGAACTTCTTCATGCGGAGCCACGTCGTATTCCGGTTTAGGTACGCCCATTAGCCAATGGTCAAACCAGCCGACGATATGCTGCAACCGCTCGACGCGATGCCATGGCTGCCCCGAGCGCGAAAGCTCGTGTGATTCATTGGGGAAACGCACCATTACTGTGGGAATCTTGCGGAATTTCAGCGCGCGAAACATTTGCTCACCGCCAGCACTGGGAGGTGTCCGATAGTCGGTTTCGCCGAGAATAAACATCATCGGGGTCTTGACGTTGTTTATGTAACTGATCGGCGATCGGGCCCGATAATCGTCCGCTTCTTCGAATGGCGGCGCCTTAAACCAGTTCGGCTGGAACAGTGTAAAATCCCCCGAATACCACCAGTCCTCCCAACTGGCGATGTCGCGCTGAGCAACGGCTACAGCAAAACGGCTCGTTTGCCCCACCACCCAGTTCGTCAGTAACCCGCCGCCACTTCCGCCGGTCACGCCAAGCTTCTTATCGTTGATGTAACCGCGTTTGATCGCGTCATCCACGCTCGCCATCAGATCTTTGTAATCGTCGCCGGGATAGTGATACTGAATGATGTTCGCAAATTCCTCGCCATAGCTGGTGCTCCCGCGTGGATTTGGATAAAGCACCACGTAGCCCTTCGCCGCCATCCACTGAAATTCGTGATCGAAAATGTAACCGTACGCCGTGTGCGGCCCGCCATGAATGTTGAGGATCAATGGATATTTTTTGTGCGCATCGAAATCGGGCGGTTTTTGCAACCATGCTTGAATATGTTTGCCGTCAAAGCTGTCGTACCAAATCTCTTCCGGCTCGGTGAGATTCAGTTTGGCGAACAGCTCGTCATTGATGTGCGTCAGTTGCTTGGGTGACGCACCCGGCGTTGCGCGATCGAGGACGAAAAGATCGTTAATGCGCGTCGGTGTCGAAACGATGTAGATCAACTTTGAGCCGTCGGGTGTGGCGCGAAAACTCATCACGCCCTGATTTCCAGAAGTTAAGTCCTTAACGCTGCCAGTTGCCGCATCGAACAACGCGACATTTGCCTTGCCTTCCTTTGCGTAAACTTCGATGAGGCTTTTTCCGTCCGGCGTCCAGATGGGCGCGTTCCGTCCACGCGCGCGGGGCGGCCCGCTGTCTGCGATCAAAAAACCGCCGACGTCCAAATCGAGATTGGCGGTCAGGTTCCGCGGCTTGGCGTTTGGCAAAAGATCGAGAACCCATAGGTTCGGTTCCGTGTATGAATTGATGGGCTGCGTGGTTGAGGCAACAAATGCAACCTGTTTGCCGTCCGGATTGAGCGACAACGCGCCTGAGTCCGGACCGAACTGAGTGTTGAGGTCAATCGTAGTGATCTTTACCGGATTGCCGCCGGCCCTCGCGATCGAGTAGAGGTCAGTCCTCGGCAGTTCATAATACGGTTCGTCGATCCGGCTCGAGGTGAAATAAATTTGCGAGCCGTCCTTCGACCAAATCGCACTATCCTCATCAAATCGGCCCGTTGTGAGTTGACGCGGTTTCACTTTTTCTTCAGCGCTGTGCGGCGCGGTCACGATCCAGATGTGGGTCGGGTGCTTTGGGTCGGCGTAACCTTCATTGTCCTGCCGATAGACCGCACGCGTGATCACGCGGATGTCGCTCTCGTGTTCAGCTGTAGCCGGGGTCGGCGACCCCGGTTTTTCCTCCCGCTTTTTCTTTTCCTGCTTTGCGAGATCCTCTGCGTTCGTCTCACTTGTGAACGCGATGGTTTTTCCATCGGGCGCCCAGACGGGATTGCCCGCGCCTTTTGGCAGATCAGTAAAAACAAAGGAATCGCCGCCGCTCGTTGGCAGGATCGCGAGTTGTGCCGATTCAGGCTTGCCTTCTTTTTCAATCGCGCGCAGGAAAAGCAGAAATTTTCCGTCGGAGGACCAGCGAGGTGTGGAATCGTGATCGCCTTTTGTCAGTTGATGAGGCGCTTCACCGCCGGCGACAGGCACAGACCAAATAGAAGTGTTATAACCTTCCTTTTTCTCGTTGACCGCTACCCGCACGAACGCGACGCGCGAGCCGTCCGGCGAAATTTGCGGATCGCCGATCCAGACAAAATCGAACAAATCCTTTTCAGTGATGGGTCGCTTTTCGGCCAACGCGGTGCCGACGCCGAGAGCGAGAAAAATGACGAAGCACGAATGCCGAATGACGAAAGAATGACGAAGCACGAAGTCCGAAAGCCAAGATCGACATCTATTCCTCATTTGATCATTCAACATTGTTTCGAGCTTCGTCATTCGGATTTCGTCATTTCGCTCATCTGAGCGATCACATGTGCTCGATTATATTGTCGCCAAACTGCGAACACTTGATTTCGGTCGCCCCTTCCATCAAACGCGCAAAATCGTAGGTGACGCGTTTGCTTGCGATCGCGCCGCTCAATCCTTTGAGAATCAGGTCGGCAGCTTCCGTCCAGCCCAGGTAACGGAACATCATTTCGCCTGAGAGAATCACGGAGCCGGGATTGACCTTGTCCTGATTGGCGTATTTCGGCGCTGTGCCGTGGGTCGCTTCAAAGACTGCGTGGCCGGTGATGTAATTGATGTTTCCACCAGGCGCGATGCCGATCCCGCCCACCTGCGCGGCCAGCGCGTCGCTGAGGTAATCGCCGTTCAGATTGAGAGTGGCAATCACATCGAAATCTTCCGGACGCGTCAGCACCTGCTGTAATGTGATGTCGGCAATCGCGTCCTTGATCACGATACCGGCTCCCGGCTTTCCCATGGGAATCTTGCACCACGGACCGCCGTCCATTTCTTCCGCGCCAAAATATTTCTTCGCGACTTCAAATCCCCAATCCCGGAAAGCGCCCTCGGTGAATTTCATGATGTTGCCCTTGTGCACCAGAGTCACGCTCTTGCGCTGGTTCTGAATCGCGTAGGAAATCGCGCTGTGAATCAAACGCACACTGCCCGAGCGGCTGACCGGCTTGATCCCGATTCCCACGCAAACCTCGTCGCTTTCGGGCGCACCGACTTTTTTCCAAAAATCCGCAGCTTTCTGTTTTGTGGCGAAACGGATTTTGTCGAATTCTTTTGGAAATTCTTTCTGAAGGAAATTGAGGATCTTTTGTGCTTCCGGCGTGCCGGCGGCGTATTCGATGCCGGCGTAAATATCTTCCGTGTTTTCCCGGAAGATCACCATGTTCACCTTCTCCGGATGCTTGACGGGCGAGGGGACGCCTTTGAAGTACTGTATCGGCCGGAGGCAAACGAAGAGATCGAGAAGCTGTCGTAGCGCTACGTTGAGCGAGCGAATGCCACCTCCCACTGGTGTGGTCAACGGTCCTTTGATTCCGACCAGATACTCGCGGAAGGCCTCCACTGTGTCGTCCGGCAGCCACTCACCGAATTTGTCCTTCGCTGTCTGACCGGCGAAGACCTCAAACCACGCAATCTTCTTCTTCCCGCCGTATGCTTTTTCGACTGCGGCATCGAACACCCGCACACTTGCCGCCCAGATATCTGGTCCGGTGCCATCACCGCGGATGAATGGAATGATCGGTTGACCCGGCGCATTCAATCTGTCGGTTCTGGTAATCTTTTCACCTGCGGGCGGAGCAACATCTTTGTACGGCATAAGGGGCAAACTGTAGCGGCAAGCTTGTCCTGAGCAACGCCGAATGGATCCTCAGCCGCAACGCAATCCTGCCGAAGTCAGTTGCAAGACAGAAGCTGAACGTCGGACGCCCGAAGTCGCTGGTCAGTTAGGCAGCCAAACCGCGTTGGTTGCCAACGCGCTGAGGACAACACGTTCTACTACGACCAACGCGCATTCCTTTGCGTATCGCCAGCTTCTAACGGTGATGTAGCCACGGCCCTGTGGGCCGTCTCCCAAGGGTGAGATAAGCAGCGCCGAGAACGACCGGCAACAGGCCGGTGGCTACAACCGTTTTCGTATCGCCAGCTTCTAAGGGCGGTTGGTTGTCGTCGGGGGTTGTTCAGGCGAAACCGGCGGAGAAACAAAGGTCGCTGGATTGATCGGACTGATTGAATACCGCTGCACGAAGGCGTTCGTCCGCGGACACGGCTGCATGGCCTGAATGCAGTCGCGCAGCATAGGCGCCGCCTGCAAGGCCGCATTAATAATTTCATCGGCCGCGGCCGGATCCGCGGCGATTGCCGCTTGAATAATGCACTCGACCCAGTCGCACGGAAGTTCTCTGGAATGTCCACGCACCGGCCGGCTCGCAGTCAACGCCGCAGCGACGATCCTATCGGCCAGATCAGGGCGCGCCCTCACGGCTCTGGCTACAAGCGCGCACTTCTCGGGTTGATTCGAACGAACAAGGAGCGAGTCGAGCGCGCGCAAAAATTGATCGGGGGTCGCTGTCTCGATGTTGCTGGCTCCTGCTGCCCTGACCGCGCGAGCTAAATCGCCACTAGCCATTGCCGCCGCAGCTCCATGCTGATTTTGAATTGCCTCATTAATCAGCGGCGCGCTCGGCAAACGCCGAAAGCCAGTAATCAGAGGAGAAGTGAGCTGCTGTTGGAGATCGACGTCAACCGGGTCTTCCAATCTGTTGGCGACCGGATCGTAAACCAGCTTTTGACCTGCCGAGACCATCAAATTTTGACCCGCGCGATCCAGGTGAATGCACGCGCTCCCTTCAAGCACCGTGAATTCGATGACTCCGCTGGGGGAGACGTTTCCCAGCACAGTTGTGCCTGTAATTCCTGCCGTAACTGCGCCCATCTTGATTTTTGCGCCGCCGGCTTTCTTTGGCACATAAAGCAAAAATTGTCCGCTGCCCAGTTCGATGGTTCGTCCCTCGCCACGCACGGTAAAAATAGTTTTCTCACCCAGACGCGTGATCGTTTGATCCTTGAACGTCAGCTCGCTCCGGGACTGGACGCCGGTTTGCACCGCGCTGCCCTGGCGAACAGTCTCGTTGACCGTCGCCGGACGCGCCGCTGCACCTGAAGGCAGCACCTTGACATCCTGCACTACTTGAGTAACCCGCGCCTCCTTGAGCTCAGCACCAGTCACCTGTTTTGGCGGCCAACTGATCAGGGCAAATGCGACCGGCGCGAGGAGTAAAATACAGCGGGGTCGGATGTTCATGGCCGCATTTATAGTGTGTGCTATGGCGCTTGTGAAGTCTTTTCTTGCCTTTTTTTTGGCCCTTGCAGGGACCAAGATTGAGGGCGCCCGGGCGACGGAAAAACGCCGTTCAAACTGCTGCTCGACCTGTGAAGCGCCGTTTGACCACTGATCCTGAATCCTAATCCCCGACCACCGCCTGCTGACCCCCCCTTGAAGTCTCTCAGAATTCAGTACTTGACAGCCGCTTGGTTCTCGACATAATGCCTCCCCCTTTAATTAATGTTTGCCCCCAGCATCACGGGCCGGGTTCGGGTGCAAGCGCAGCGCACGCATGTGCGTCCGCGCCCCGCTCATCGCCGATCATCGATCACCCGCCTTCGCTGGGCTACGGCGCGGGAGGCTGATCACCCGTCCCGAGTTCGATGTTCCTCCGAAGCGGGCTGCACCTCGCCCATGGAAGCCCCCGTCAAATTCTGCTTGGCATTTCGCAAATTCGGCACAGCCGATTTTCTGGTCCTGTTCAATATGGAACCAAACCAAAGATTTATAGAAACTACACGCTCATTTTTCCGGAGAAGGAGGTGAGGGAAGATTTTCACTCATGGACCGGGAATCCCTTCACACGAAAGCACAACGGCCGTCAGTGGTGCGCCGTGCGGACGCGCAACGCGCGCACGCGTGCCTCACCGATCACCCGCCTTCGCAGCGCTCCGGCGCGGCAGGCCGATCACTGATCACTGATCACCGATCACTCTCGCAACGTGGGCGCGCCAGCGCTCCTCGTCCCGCCGTAGCCTTGCGCGAAGGCGGATTTACGTTGCTCGAGCTGCTCATCGTCGTCGGCATCATCGGCCTCCTGATGGTGTTGATCGCCCCGGCGTTCACATACATCAAAGGCGGAACCGACCTCACCAGCGCGGCATACACAATCAAAGGCGTGCTCGACACCGCCCGCACGTACGCGAAGGCAAACAACACTTACACCTGGGTCGGGTTTTACGAAGA
>QHOK01000283.1 GCA_003218755.1 Verrucomicrobiota bacterium | reverse complement strand
CCAGGGAACGTTCTGGATAAAAGAAACTCACGGCGCAGCTCTTTTACCGTGAATACAGCTCGACGATGAGCTGTTCGTTTACGATTGGCTGCATCTCTTCCCTGGATGGGATGCGTGCAACCTTGCCGCTGAGCGCGTCGCGATCGACCGTAAGCCAGTCGGGCACGGGAACAATTTGTGTGAGATCAAGATTTCGAAGCACGAGCTGGCGCGATTTCGGTTTGTCTTTGATCGTGATCTCGTCGCCTGCCTTCACATTGTACGCGTCTCCAATAGTTGAAGAAGTGTTTCACCTGTCACACCGCGCTTCTGCAGCGCCTTCTCGAAAATCCTCCGAAATTGCCGCTCGAGAAGCCCATATTGATAGCGCAGCTTCTGTTTTTCGCCGAGCGCAATCGCATAATCTGATTGTTTGCGCCGCGCGCCTCTCGGGCCGTGCATCCCGGGCGGATAATTCTTCCGCTCCAATGCCTTGGACGGACCAAAGAGCGGCACACCGTAACGCCTGCTTACTTTGGTTTTTGGTCCTGTGTATCTGGCCATTTCAGAAAGTTGATCGTTGAGAGTTAATAGTTGATAGCATCAGACGCGGCGTTGTTTCGGCGGGCGACAACCGTTGTGCGGCACGGGAGTAACATCGCGGATCACAGTGAGATCGAGTCCGATTGCCTGCAACGCTCTCACGGCAGACTCACGTCCGGCTCCCGGTCCTTTTACTAAAACTTCTACTTCTTTCAGCCCGTGGCCCATGGCCTGCCGGGAAGCGTCCTGCGCAACCATCTGCGCCGCGTAGGCAGTGCTTTTGCGCGAACCTTTGAAGCCGACTTTGCCGGCGCTCGACCACCCAATCACGTTGCCTTTCATGTCGGTGATCGTCACGATTGTGTTGTTGAAGGTCGAAAGCACATGCGCGATGCCTGAATGAACGTTCTTGCTGCCCTTGGCTTTGACGACCTTCGGCTTCTCGACCTCATCGCCTGAAAGCGAAAGACTTTCCGGAGCTCTTGCAACCGAAGCTGCCTGTTCCTTTTTTTGTCTGGCTGGTTTTTTGGCAGGTTTGGCTCCTGCGTCAGCCTTTGAAGCCGGCGCCTTCTCGCCCTCCTGCGACTTTGAAGGTGGCGCCTTCTCGTCTTCCTGCGAAGACACCGAAGCCGGTGTTGGCTTCGACTCCTCCGTTTTCGGTTCTTCCGGAGTTGGGTTGGTTGGACTCTCTGGCTCAGCCATAATTCTAATTAACCGTTAAACTTTGCCGGCTTTTGCTTCCGGGTTGCGGATCACGCCGACAGTCTTGCGCGGGCCTTTGCGCGTACGGGCATTCGTGGAAGTGCGCTGCCCGCGCACGGGCAAGCCTTTTCGGTGACGGATGCCGCGATAGGAATTAATTGCCTGAAGACGTTTTAAATTACCCTGCACTTCGCGGCGCAGATCACCTTCAATTTTGATCTTGTTGTTCGTGATTGCGTGAATGATTTCGTTCAACTGCTGCGGCGTAAGATTTTTCGCGCGCAAGTTCGGATCGATATTGGTCTGCTCGAGAATGCGCCTGGCTGTGCTAAAGCCGATTCCGTAGATATAAGTGAGCGACGCCTCGATGCGTTTGTCTGCTGGAATTTCAACTCCGAGTAATCTTGGCATGTTGTTTCGTTACAAAAGTTACAAGGTTACAAAGTTCAATCGTTTATCCCTGGCGCTGTTTGTGGCGCGGGTTTTTGCAGATCACGCGCAGCACATTCTTGCGCTTCACGATCCTGCAACTGGCACAAAGTCTTTTTACTGATGGTCGTACTTTCATAATCTGCGAAATGGAAACGCGGGACGTCTCCGCGTTGTCACTTTTGGCGATAAGTAATTCGCCCCTTCGACAAATCGTAAGGTGAAATCTCTAGCATAACTTTGTCCCCTGGCAAGATCCGAATGAAGTGCAAACGCATTTTTCCCGAGATATGCGCCAAAACGCGATGGCCATTGGCCAACTGGACTCGAAACATGGTGTTGGGCAGCAGCTCGACCACTGTGCCTTCTACTTCAATTGCGTCTTTGTGCGCCATGTCAGAATTTCTGGCTCGTCTTTTGTGATCAGGACTGTGTGCTCGAAGTGCGCCGAGGGCATGCCATCGGCAGTGCGCACCGTCCATCCATCGTCGAGCAGTCTTACGTCGGACGTGCCGATGTTAATCATCGGCTCGATTGCCAACGTCATGCCTGCTTTTAACTTCGGACCGCTGCCGCGTTTACCGTAATTCGGAATCTGTGGTTCCTCGTGCATTTTTCGTCCCACGCCGTGCCCGACAAATTCGCGCACG
>QHOK01000184.1 GCA_003218755.1 Verrucomicrobiota bacterium | reverse complement strand
ACCAGTGGCACATGGACGCACGATTATCCCATCACCTGCGAGCGAGCACGCGAGCTCGGTCTGCGCGTAAACAGCGATATACCGGAAAATGTATTGCGCTTGATGCAACTTTATCCGCAGCCTATGCGTCGGCAGCCTTCGGTTGAGTACGTGCCGCTTCCGTATCGCTCGAACCGGGGCCCCGCGCCGGAACAATGACATGAACCGCCGCATTCCCGAGGGTGACTATTTCGGCTGAAAATCAGCCGAACATCAGTGCCTCTACGCCGGAATCGTAATTCGCAGCAGGCGTGTTCCTTTGCGCCGAGGTTGGAGCTGTCGATCCTGCAACCGGGCCGGAACGAGGAAAAATTCGCCCGGGGCAAGATCGACATCGGCGCATCGAAGTTTTCCCGTCACACAACAGACGACGGCGAATTGACCACGTGGCGTCGCTTCGCGCGGCGAATCAAGATTCCATTTCTGAACCTCAAACAATTCGTGACGGACGAGCGTTTCGCCTTTTGGCCTAACGAGTTTGGGTGTGACATCCTTGAAATCGATCGAAGCCATCGCTTGCTTGATGTGGAGTTGGCGGGGCTGACCGGAATCATCGCGCCGGTTCCAATCGAAGACACGATACGTCGTGTCGCTGTTTTGCTGGACTTCGATGAGAAGATTGCCTGCGCTCACTGCGTGAAGACGTCCGGCCGGAAGAAATGCGGCGTCACCTGGTTTGACACGAATTTTGTGAACGTAATCAGCAGCTGTTCCCTCACGCAGCGCGTTTTCGAATTGAACGCGCGTACTGGGTTTGCAAAAACCAAGTAAAAGTTCGGCGCCCGGATCTGCGGCGGCAACGTACCAAAATTCAGTTTTCGGCTCGCCGCCTAGCTTTCTGGCGACTTGTTCCGGCGGGTGCACTTGCAGGGAAAGCTTCTCGTGTGCATCGAGAAGTTTGATGAGCAAGGGAAATCGCGGAGCGTTGGGAACCTCGCCGAAGATCAACAATCGACCCTCTTTCCAGAGTTCATGCAAAGTCTTGCCTTTGAGCGGACCGCGCGCGACAACGCTTTGTGCTTCGGGACGATCTACAATTTCCCACGACTCGCCAATGCGCTTGTTCGCGGGCAAATTTTTGCCGAAGAGCTCCGCCAGCTTTCGCCCGCCCCAGATTCGCTCCATGAAAATGGGTCGGAAAGTGAGGGGAGCACTGATTTCAGATTTTGGATTTCGGATTTCGGATTTCAATTGGCAGATTTTAGATGCAGATCGGCTGATGCAAAAGATACTCCTCCGATCTCTGATTGGTGACATCTGACATTTGGATGAAATTCTTCCTTAAATATTGGCTGCCCTTATTGGTTTGGCTCGGCGTGATTTTTCTCGGCTCGACCAATCTCATGTCGGCCGAGCATACATCACGATTGATTGTTCCGATCTTGCTCTGGTTGAAACCGGGAATGGCACCGGACAGAATCTTGTTCATCCTCATTGTTATGCGCAAAAGCGCACACGTCAGCGAATACGCGATTCTGGCTCTTCTCCTGTGGCGTGCACTTCGCAGTGGTCCAACTCTGCGCACGAAAAGGCCGGTGTTGTTTGGCGCAGTTTTGGTCGCTTGCATTGTTTTTGCCGCGAGCGACGAATTTCACCAATCATTCGTTAAGTCGCGTACTCCCTCAGTTCGCGACGTGATCCTGGATACTGCAGGAGCACTTTTTGGATTGTTGATTGGCGCGAGTTTCGCACACCGCCATTCTAAAAAGACCCGAAACACCACTCAGAGTCAGTTCGTTGATGCGCGATTATGACTTCGCAGATCGCAAGCTCCTCCTGTTGCGACTGTTTAAAACTGAACAAATGATCACTCGTGAATGCGGCACCGCGGTTAAACGACGAAGTGTGTAAGCGTTCTCAGGTTGGACCGCGCAACTCCTGGGCGGCCGCGAAAGCTCGCTCACTACTGGCTGCTGTTGTGATGTGTCTCGCTATCTTTTTAGCGACAATGCGGATGTTCGGAGGGGCCGTCGAACAAGCTCCAGCGGGTGACGGCACAGGGAACTCTCCAGTTGCACCCGTTATCGCAGCAAAGCCCGAGCACGTGACAGTCGCTGGTGGGCGTGGCAGCACCGAGATCCAGTGGGATACAGGCAACGGATCGATAGGTTTTGTCTTCGTAACGGAAAAGGACCGAAAACCGGTTTTGTTTGCTACTGGCATGAAAGGGAGCCGCGTGGCTCCATGGATTCGGGTGCGTAGGTATGTTTTCGAGCTATATAATGACGCCGAGCGGCGCATGTTGCTGGCCACAGTAACCGTTTCTGGAACCGCGAAAAGCGAGGCCTCTCCGCGCGCCATGTTATTGCAAGGCACAGCGCGCTGGCTCCTGGTTGTGGCGCTGATAGCGATTGTATATATCGCCGTTTACCTCAGCTCGACAGGAACGCTGCGCACGACATTTCCTACCGAGCCAACGACGTCGCCGCGCCCCCTGCACATTACACGAAACCTTCTGCTTGGCGTGGCCGCCTTCGTTTGTCTGGATGGCATCATCTTTCATACCGGATTGTATGTCTCGATGCTAGCTCCCGATTCCTACGCAGGACGATTAGCGGTGATTACGCGAGCCGAAAAGCAGCGCCCCGCATCGGGTCTGAAAGAAGTGCTGGTTCTGGGAGATTCGAGAATGGCAGAGGGGTTTTCTACCGCGGTGGCTGACGAGCTTGGTTCCACCGCCGGATTGAAGTTTGTCAATCTCGCCGAACCAGCCTCGTCTGTTAACACTTGGTACTATATGCTTCGGGAAGTCGATCCGTCAGCGCGACGCTACTCCGCAATCGTTGTTCCTTACGGCATTGGCTATGAGCCAAGCACTGCTGATCCGTTGAGAATTTCCATGGCGGCTCCGCTGTTGCGCTATGGAGATTGCTTCGATTTTGCCTCTGGTTTTCAGCGATGGTCTGGTCGGTTCAGAGCATTTACGGCGTGCATACTACGAGGGTCCGCATATCAGAGCGATGTCGCCGATCTTCTTGAACATCCGGTTGCGCGCATGAGAAGCATTCAGCAAGAGCCGAAGAGGTTGCATTCCCGGGCGGTCTACAAAGGTCGCGACTACGATCTCGTGGGCACCTCGTATGATCGCAAGACAGGCCAGGTAACGTTTTCGCCACGATTAACTGAAGCTCAGAGAGAAGCCGTCCGTAAGAGCCTGGTACAGCCGTCTCAAGCGGAAATCCAATATTTCCTAAAGTTACAGCGCGATTGGATCCCGCGTATTGTGAAGCGTTATTCAAATAGTCCCACCGCAATTGTTCTTACGCCTGTTCCTCGCGGGCCATTCGGCGAGCTTACTGGATTCTCGATGGCATATCATCCTGTGCTGCCTCCCGTCATAACCCAGAGAACGGCCTTTTCGTTTCCGGAACAAACGTTCGATTTTCTTGAAAAACCCGAATACTACTTTGACGGGTACCACCTTAACGCCAAAGGCCGGCAAAGATTCACAGAAACACTGGTAGCCGGACTGGTAGGGCGTCTTGGCTCAGCTGATTTGCATGGATGCTCCAGTTCTAAGCTGAAACTAGCTTCGGACCGCCGTCTTGGAAGCACCGACGATTCAGATATTGGGAGTAACAGTGGAGACGCTATCATGTCTAGCCCATAAGATAAGATCGACCAGCTCTTAATCCGGCTCGTCCCTGATGTTATTTAATAGCTTCCAGTACTGGATCTTTTTTTTGATGGTGGCTGTGCTGTTCTACAGCATGCCCTTTCGCGTAGGGAAACTGCTACTCCTATGCGCAAGCTATGTATTTTACATGTGGTGGGATCCACGATTCATAGTACTTATTTTGACCTCCACGGTGGTTGACTACTTCCTGGGGATTTGGCTGGAGATCGCAAGCGGGCGCCCTAAGAAGCTTTTGCTCGCCATTAGCCTTGTCGTCAACCTGGGAATTCTCGGTTTCTTTAAATACTACGACTTCTTTGCTGGTTCTTTAGCTGGTTTGCTCCATATCCCTAAGTCATCGGTTGTGTTACAAGTTGTCCTCCCTGTTGGAGTCAGCTTCTATACCTTCGCCAGTCTTTCTTACACATTCGACGTCTATTGGGGAAAAATGAAGGCCGTCCGAAACCTGATCGACTACGCGCTGTTCATTGCATTTTTCCCTCATCTTATTGCAGGGCCGATCATTCGCGCCCGGCAATTTATTTCTCAGATCCAATACTGGCGGCAGCCAGCGGCAATTGTGGTTCAGAGCGGTATTATCCTTGTCCTGTCTGGTCTGTTGAAGAAGATGGTTTTTGCCGATCGTTTCGCCGTTGTCGCTGACTCGTACTTTAGCGACCCGGCCGCGCACCCAGGCTGGCTGGCTGCGTGGTCAGGTTGTCTTGCCTTCTTTATGCAGGTATTCTTCGATTTTTCTGGTTACACCGACATCGCTCGCGGTTGCGCCAAGCTGCTCGGCTTTGAATTTCCGCTTAATTTTGCGCGCCCATTCTTATCCAGAAACCCACCTGACCTCTGGCAGCGATGGCACATCACACTTTCCACCTGGGTGCGGGACTATTTATTTATGCCGTTCAGCCGGGGAAGAAAAGGGCGATTCGTGTTATACCGCAACATGCTGGTTGTAATGGTGCTCGTGGGACTGTGGCATGGAGCGAACTGGACGTTTGTCGTCTGGGGCGCATACCATGGTATTCTGTTAGTCGGCTACCGTCTTTTCGACCGTGCCACAGTCGGCACCGCGATCGATAGAGTTATGAAAAAGCGCTATTTTGTGCCGTTTAGCGTTGGCTTAATGTTTGCGGCCTTTGTGTTAAGTGCCGCTTTCTTTCGTCCGAAGACTTTCCAGACCAGCGGCTACGTGTTAAGCGCGCTATTCGGTTTCCAGCACGTAACTGGCGAATTCCTGCTGACAACTGGGACGATCGTGCTCCTTTTCATTTCGCTGTTTTTGGCGGTCGCCCAGGAACGCAATCAGTTTATTGATCGCCTGGCTTTGCAACCAGCGCGCGTTCAAATCCCGGCATACGTTTGCGCATTTCTGGCGCTAGAACTGTTTCCGGCAACGGGTCCGGTACCGTTTGTTTATTTCCAGTTTTGAGCAGCGAAAATCAAAATCGCAGGCCAAGCCGTAGCCGCGAAGCCCCGTGGTTGGCTCGCGATTTGTGTTGCAGTTGCTGGACAAAAAGGTGTTAAAGAGAAGCGTGCTTGATCAAATAAAGGGCCTGGTTTGCGTAGCGCTGTTGTTCGCTCTCTTGAATCGTGCGAATGGCGAAGATTACGCGGCGCGCTTCGAAGAATTAAAGAAGCAAAAGGCCGATGCCCAGATCGATGCTTTGCTCGATGAATGGCGCGCTCAGAAACCGAATGATCCGGAGGCGTGGATCACGAGCGCGAATTATTATTTCAACAAACGCCAGGTTATGATCTCGACGAAGTCCCCCGGGAAAGGCGACTTCAAATTAACCGACAAGAAAACAGGAAAGCAGGCCGGGAGTATTTCGTTCGAGCAAGACAAAGGAAATACGAAACGTGCGGCCGATCTTCTTCAGGAAGCGACGACGAAGTTTCCCAACCGGCTCGATATCTGGTGTGGTCTGGCGTTTATTTTCCAAGAAAGCGGAGACTTCGATTCAGAGTTGGCCACGCTCAAGCGCATGGTCGCTTATGCCCACGATCACGCCGCGGAGCTACGATGGCTGAAAGGAGAGCCGTTGGCGGAGCCGGCCGACCGATTCATTGCTAAGAAACTGCACAGCTACGGTCTCTATTACGAGGAAAAGGAAAATCCCGAAGACGACAAGCGGTTCCTGCAAATTGCGATGTTCGGGACGGAACAATTTCCAAATCTGCCCTACGCCTTTAACGATGTGGCGCAGTTTCACTACGTCAGCGGCGACAAACAAAAGGCGCTGGAATGGATGAAGAAAGCGAACCAAGTCGATCCGAAGGACACGCTGGTTTTGATGAATCTGGGCAATGTCTCTTTGAAAGTTGGCGATAGCGCCAGCGCGCGAAAGTATTTCGAAGAAATCATCAAAGTGGATCCGAACGGAGAATATGCCTCCGAAGCCAAACAAGCGCTGGCGAAATTAAAGAAGAAGTAATGGGCCTGACTGGGCTCGAACCAGTGACCCTGCGCTTATCAAGCGCATGCTCTAACCAACTGAGCTACAGGCCCGTTTTGTGGAAGTGAACACTGATCGGTGATCAGTGATCGGTCAAGTCGCGCGCGAATTCGAGTTTCAGTCTACTAATCACGGATCATTATTCACTCGCCGCCTGAAGCGGAGATGTCCGCCTCCGCTGAGGCTCCAGCGCGACAGCCCCGAAAGCTTTCGGGGTGGTCATAAATGCTTTTTCGTAAATGCCCGGCCAGATGCGGATTTTAGATACCGCTCAAATTGCGCTGCGCGAGGTCGATCAGAAAATGCGATGTAAGCTTTCAATCGCCATGGGCGTCATTTTGCCGTGTAAAGAACTCGGCCCGTGTTGTGGCTTCTGATTCGTTTACGCAGGTCGTCTGTCAGGCCAGTGTAGAATCGGTCCTCGTCGCGCTCACTCTGCAAAATATAAATGTAGAAAAACTTTCCCATGCTGGTCGTTGGCTTGCCGAGTCGTAGCTCGCTGCGTTTGCATCCACAAGGTGCAAAGGTCCGCCTTCGCCAAGGCTCCGCCGCGACAGTCTTCGCTCCGACTCTACGACGCGAGCGAAGACTGGAGGCAAGGGGATTCGAACCCCTGACTTCCAGCTTGCAAAGCTGGCGCTCTACCAACTGAGCTATGCCCCCTGTGAATTGTCGATTTTAGATTGCGGATCGCGGATTGCAAACGTGAGCGAAACGCACGCACCCCCTCGCACAAATTTTCCTGAAGGTCTCCCGACGTGCTACGTCGACGTCGTCCGTGGTTTCGGCAAAAGCCGAAGCCGGATGCCGATTCTGCGAATCGACATCCGGCCTTCGTGCGGTTTTCGAGCGGCGAAGCTACGTCCTTGCGCTGAGAAAGAGCCCAGCTTTCCTTATTGTCCCCCGACAGGTACCGCCAAATACGCCGTTAACACACCCGTAATTGGGTCGATAGCTCTACCTGTAATCTCTCCCTTGTTATTTATGTCTTTCGCGCTTGCGAGCAGTGCAGAATAGCCGGGTGAGATCGTTGAGGTCTGTTGGTGTGTTGCCGTGATCCCAAATAACTGCACGACAATCAACCTGGTCCGCGTCGCAGGAGACACCGACTACCTGCCGGGCTTCATTAATACCGTAGGCCTCACTGTCTACATGTTTTGGTGTACGGTTTGGCAAAGGTTTTAGATGTCGGATGCCATCCTCCCTGGTCCACATGAAAGCGTGTACGATGTCGCCTTCAACAAACGCGGGGTCGCCGGCAAACCCGACTATATCGCCTCGTTGATTGATTGCCGTCGGCGTATTCCACCACGGGGCTGGCGCATCTGGATAAATATCCGTCACGCCGCCATTTTCCCAAAGCACGGCATGCTTCGCGGTATGTCTTCCAACGGCTTGGTCGCAGATGCCTGAAATGCCCACGATTTGACCATTGTCATTGATCGCCGTGGCGGCCCCTGAGGTGTCGCCGGGGATGAGAGGTAGTTCGTGGATCTGATCTGGCGGTCCCAGAGTCCACATCGCCGGGCGAAACTGGAGGACTTGGGTGCAGCAACACGTGGGGTCATGAACGCCATTCTCCGCCCAGCCCACCGCCTGACCCAAATTGTTGGCTCCTGTGGCAAAACCGTTGTTTCCACCCGGAAAATTGGGAAGCCCCCTCATTTGGTTTAAGTTTTGTTCCCAAACGAACCCGAGGTTGATATAGCCGACATTATTAGGCGTACTGTAGAAAGCCGCGCTACTCCAGCTCTCGCCGAGCGGCTCCGGATCGGCAGTTTGCGAAATACCTACGATGACGCCTTGGGTATTTTTAACGTTCCATGTGACGCTGCTGTTTGGTCCGCCAAGTGTGCCCAGGTCCGAGAGCAAGCCGCTTCGCCACAGCGTAGCGTGCCGGTTCCTATCCGGCAGTCTGGAATAGCCTGCCACCCAACTCTGGTCATTGATGCTGTTTCCCCCGCTACTCGTGCCGCCGAAATCGGGCAGGTTCGACACTTGGTATTGCTGTCTTGCCTTTGTTGCTTCCGGCCTCTGTGCATGCACCGGCGCCAGAATCGCCGCGCAACAGACAGTAATCAGACCAATGAAAAGAATTTGGCTAGATCTTTTGGTTGTGAATTGTGTTGTCATATTT
>QHOK01000183.1 GCA_003218755.1 Verrucomicrobiota bacterium | reverse complement strand
ACTGCCAAATGAAGTCGGGAAGAGGATCAGCGGCAGGCCGCCGCCGTTTCCGAAAGCGAGCATTTCAAATTCACGGCTCAGCCAGGGCGTGTACCATTTGATGTAACGTTCATTCATGTTCTTGCTGTCATTTCGAGCGAAGCCTAAGGCGAAGTCGAGAAATCTCTTGGTGGTAAAGTCGATTCGAACCGGAAAACCATAGAGATGTCTCGACTCCGCTCGACATGACAGGTCTGGTGGACAAGACCGGCATGTTAACCGATGCGTTTCGGTTTGCATGCCTAGACATACGTTAACCGGAAACATTAAACGGCACCGCGCGTTTCCATCGAAGATTCTTGGGAATCGTCGCGACGTTCTGGTTTATCTGCCGCGCGGTTACCGCCGCCTCGCGCGCCGACGGTATCCGGTGCTCTATTTACACGACGGCCAAAATGTTTTCGATGCGGCGACTTCGTTTTCGGACGTGACGCCAAAGCAAAACGCACAAAACGCAGCCAGGGTCTGGCGCGACTGTATGGCCATTTCCTCATGGACGAACTCAAGCCTTACATCGACCGAAAATATCGGACCAAGCGCAGCCCGGAATTCACCGGACTAGGCGGCTCGTCCCTGGGCGGTCTTGTCACGCTCGCGATCGGAATTTTGTATCCGCATGCGTTCAGCCGCCTCATGGTGATGTCGCCCTCGATCTGGTGGGACAATTTCGCGATTTACCGACTGGTCGATTCTATCGAGCAGAAACCACCGTTAAGAATCTGGCTCGACACCGGCACAGCCGAGACGGGCTGGGAACAAGCGCGCGAATTGCGTAATCGCCTCATCGAGAAAGGGTGGAAACTGCGCAAGGACATTCAATACATGGAAGCTCAACGCGCCGATCACAGCGAAGCGGCTTGGGCAGCGCGCGTCGAACCGGCCCTACGATTTTTGTTTCCGTCAGCAAAATAAAATTGAGAGCAAATCATCTTCCCACCGGCGGTACCGGCGGCGGATTGGGCGGCAACGGCTCAGGAGGCGGCGTCGGTCTCGGCGGAGTTGGAGCAGGCGGCGATGGATTATCTGGCATTGGTGGTCTCCAGGGAATGAATCGTTTTCACTGCAGCCACTTGCCGTAAATTTGATAAACGCGAACGAAGCCGCCGACGAAATCCCAATCTTTTTGATATGCGAAAGCACGGTCGCGGGAGGACCAGGTGAGCTCACGCGGCGATTCCGGATGATTGGGGTCGTAAGCGAGATACCGGTCAATTCCACCATTCTGAGAGGCAGGTTCTCGTTTGTAGACCAGGACCGCGTGATTGATGCTGAGACGAGGATAAGTTGTGAGAAAACCGACGAATAACTCGCCGCGCGCCAAAGCTGCATTGAGGTTGGTGTGGGTTTCCTTGTGGTAACTAGAGTCGTGCACGAAGAGCATCCGGAAATTTCCGAACCGAAAGTAAGTCGGCCAACCAAGGCCGATATTTGCCCGGACAACTTCGCGACGCGCCTCGCTCATTGCGCGCAAGTCGGCGTAGCCCGGGAAGACGACGCGCTGATTTGTCGGCAATGGATTTTCCCAAGCCGCCCGACAGGTGACATTACGAATGCGAGCGGCCAACGCCCTGTCGTCCAATGGGGGGGCATGCGGATCGAAGCGAGCGAACTTCTGAAACTGCATCGTCGTACGGCATAGGACAAAACAGCGGCGAGTGTACCTTTTCGGTTCTCCTTTCTCTCTTTGCCGCAAAGAGGGATGACCTTCGCGATACTCGAAGACGGTTGCGTTGGCGAAGCCGACCGTATCGCGGTCGAAACGAAAATCCGACGCTGCCGCGCTGTTTCGTAGAAGGACGAGAGCTACGAAAGCGCCGAGCTGCCAAAAGCCTGCCGCTGTGCGCGAATTGCTGGGAATCACGTCAAGAACGCGTCGAATCGTTTTCACTGCAACGGCTTGCCGTAAGATTGGTAAACGCGAACGAATCCCCCGATGAAGTCTATGTCTTTCTGATAAGCAAAGGCGCGCTCACGAGGCGACCAGGTTAGCTCGCGCGGTGCTTCGGCATGGTTTGGATCATAAGCAAGATAATGCTCCAGCTGGTCTCCAGGGAGACTTTTGTTCCGGGCATAGACCAGCACCGCATGATTAATACTTAGTTTCGGATAAGTGGAAAGATAGCCGACGAACAGGTCACCATGCGAGAGGGCGGCATCGAGACTGGCGTGAGTTCTCTGCTGATATTTGCGGCTGTATTCGAAAAACATTCGGCCATTGCCTGGCCGAAAATAAGTTATGAACCCGCTGCCGATATTCTCTTGAAACACCTGCGTGCGAGCTTTGCTCATTTCCCGCAAACTTGTGTAGCCTGGAAAAACGATTCGCTGATTTTCCGGCAACGGAGCAGCCCAAGCCTGTCGTCGCGTAACCGAGCGAATGCGGGCGGCCAAAGCTTTGTCATCCAACGGGGCGCCTCGCGGATCGAAACGGGCGAACTTGCGGAATTGCATCGCGGTGCGCGTCATGACAAAACAGCGGCGGGTATATTTGTTGGCGGGATCATCGCTTGTCGATTTTGCACGCAGAAAGGGAACCCCATCCTTATACTTGAGCACGGTGGCGTTTTGAAACGCCAGGGTGTCGCGATCAAAACGAAAATCCGAAGCTCCTATGCTCGCGTGCATCGTGGTGACAGCAGCAACTGCACTGAGCCAGCAAACACCCGCTGATTTACCCCAAGTCCCAAACATCACATCAGGAGCGAGCTGAGGCGGTGACGGTTTTGCCTTCGGAAAAGACACCCAGTCGTCGAAATTTTTGATATCGCTTCTCCAGCAGTTCGGCAATTGGAAGCTGGGAAACCTGCTGGAGAGCCCTGCGAAGCGCCCTGCCGACATTCGCAGCGACCGAATCATAGTCGCGGTGCGCACCGCCCTCCGGCTCGGGGACAATTTCGTCCACAACTTCGAGTTTCAACAAATCCTGCGCAGTCAGCTTGAGCGCCTCAGCTGCTTCGGCTGCATGTCGCCGATCTCTCCACAAAATTGCCGAACACGCTTCTGGACTGATCACTGAGTAATAAGCGTTCTCGAGAATCAACACATGATCTGCAACGCCAATCCCTAACGCTCCGCCAGATCCGCCCTCGCCGATCACTGCAGCGACGATCGGCGCGCGCAGCCTCATCATTTCACGAAGATTCACGGCAATTGCTTCTGAAATGTGACGCTCCTCCGATCCGACACCGGGAAAAGCGCCCGGCGTATCGATTAATGAGATCACTGGCATCCTAAATTTTTCGCCCAGTCGCATCAACCGCAGCGCCTTGCGGTAGCCTTCAGGATGGGCGCAGCCAAAATTCCGCATCACATTTTCCTTGGTGTTGCGTCCTTTCTGATGAGTGATGACGACGCAACGCTGGCCGTCGAGCAAGGCGAGACCACACGGCATTGCTCTGTCATCGGCAAACCGGCGATCGCCATGTAGTTCAACCCAATTCGTAAAACACCGGTCGACGTAATCCAGAGCGAACGGTCGTTGCGTATGTCGGGCGATTTGGACACGTTGCCAGGCTGTAAGATTGCCATAAACGCTGCGGCGCGTTTCCCGAAGCTTTGCCTCCAGATCCTTTATTGCGGGATCGAGATCGACGTCGTGCTTGTCGGAATGATTCTTCAAATCCTCCAATCGCCGATCCAGTTCAAAGATCGATCTTTCAAAATCCAGCGGTTGCCAGTCCATGGTGAGTGAAAAAGTTACAAGGTTAAAAAAGTTACAACGTTAGGCAACTCGCGTGAGTCTGTTCATGGTACCGGTTCAACGTTGTAACCTTTAACCTCTTACCTCAGTCCGTAATCGTGACAGGAGTGCGGTTGTTTACAAGGCTGCTTAGCTCCTCAACATCAGTGGCCGCCAAACCGAGGCCCACCGGCGGGGGTGGTTGCTCGAGATTCGGATGCGCAGCATCCGGCACCGAATACAAAGTGTAACCCGCAGCGCCGGCAAGCCGGATCCACCGGGTGCTGCCAAGATACTCTTTGCTGCCGATACCTACGCGTTTCCCGCCCTTCCAAGCCATTGTTTCGGCGACTTTTGCCGTGATCTTAGCCGGCTGTTTGGGCGGTAACTTTGCTTCACGCACGTGATATTGCTTGAAAAACGCGCCGTGATTGAGAAGCACAACCAGGTTCGCCTTTCGTTGAATCACGATCGCAAAGTCGGGGTGCGAAATCAGCAGATGTTCCCCAATATGCAACATCGTGCTGCTCATATTGTTCATGCGCATGATCAGCTCGGGTGTCGTTTTCAGCTTCCGCGAAATCTTCGCCAGCACGTCTCCGGGTTTCACGACGTACTCGGTTTTTTCCGGAGATGGATGGCGCGATAGCAAAATGTCGACGTTTACTTCCCCGAGCAGATCCCGCGCTTCCTCGAGATGCTTTCCAGAAGGATATTTTTGGATGAACGCGACGAGCGCATCGCGAGCTTCGGACAGTTTTCCGTCCTGTCGCAGCTGGACTGCGGCCTGAAATTCCGGGAGGCTAATGTCCGGCTGAGGTGGCGGAGTAACTTCTCCCCGTTGCTCCTTTTTCAGTGCGATTTCTTCTTTGACGAAGGTGTTGTAACCGAACCAGGCGGCGCCGCCGAAGATGATCAGTGCGAGCAATAATACGAAAAGCCACCTCATGATCTCATTCTCACACTGTCATGTTGAGCGAAGCGAAACATCTCGGATCATTGCGTTTGCAGTGTTGGACAAAGGCGCTCTTGGGAATAAATAATCTGAGATTCTTCGCTTCGCTCAGAATGACAACGACCGCTGGCAAGGAGTCTCCGCTGCTGCTGGTGACTCAGCAAGCGCGGTCGAGGGAAAGCCTCAGCTTTGCTCAGCCTCACTTCCGGGAAAGAACCGATGCCACAGTCGTCCGATCGTAGGTTCTTCCTGATTGCTCCAAGTAAAGTGGCAATCCTGGCAGTAAAACTCCTTGGGAATAATTTTCAGGGCGCAAAGCACACCGACGAGTGCTGGAGTCATGAATTTTCGGGTCATCTGCGGGTACTCGATATTTGAAGAGCCGCATTGCGGACAACGAATAAGAGCGGCGGAGATGTCTGGATCAGTGGCTTCCCACTCGATCATGAGCTCCTGGGCCCTTTCGAAGTCGCTGTCTTCCACCATTACCTTCGCATTCGCCTGGGGACGCGACATAAAACCGACCTGTTGCAGCGGCGCCTCATTGTGAACATCGGCGTTAATCCCAGTATCATGGAAACGTCGTTTCAGCTGCCGCGCTTTGGTCGGCTCGTTGAACGTCGCAATAGTCACCATAAATTTCTTGCATGCGCAGCAGCGCGCATCGTGTGATCAAACATCAAATCATTGCCGTGTGCAAGATTTTGGCGTGTGACGCAGACAATCCTGTCTGTCCTCCAGTCTTTGCAGGCACGATTGCCTGCATCACGTTCCTGGAGGAAACCATTTGTAGAGCATTAAATACACAAACACGCCTGTGACGGAGACGTATAGCCAGATTGGGATCGTCCAACGCGCGATCCGCTTGTGGCGATCCCATCGGCGACGAAAAACCTGAACCAGGGTCACAATCACCAGAGGCAACGTGACAAAGGCCAGCAGAACGTGCGAAGCCAGTATAGGGAAGTAAACGGCGGCGATCCAACCTGTGTATCCCGAAGATTTTTCACCGACCCGGGCGTGATAGACGATGTAGCCAACCAAAAAACAGGCCGATGAGATCACGGCCGTGATCATGCACATCATGTGGCGTCGCCATGCGCCATGCCGGATGAAGTACCAGCCCATTGAAATGAAGATGGTGCTCACCAGATTAAATGACGCGTTAAGAGCAGGTAAATCGGAGATCGACATGGTTAAAAAAGGTTACATCGTTACATGGTTACATCGGGACAGGCGATGAAACGATCAAGATTGTAACTTTTGTAACGCTTGTAACGTTGTAACCGTCGAATAATTCATGCCGTCCGTCATTGAACCACCGCGGGTTCGGCCTTCCACATACTATCGGAAACGCACGTGGTGGCGCCGAATCGCTCTGGGCATGATGCGTCTGGCGATTCTCGCCGCAATGGTTGGGGCTATCGGCGGCGGCTATTATCTGGCGCGACGCGGATTTGGACGCGAATGGCGCTACCGCGTCGTGGAGGAGTTACACAAGCGCGGCGTCGAAGCTGACATAGGTCGCCTGACGTTGGATCCATTTCGTGGTTTGATCGCGAGAAATGTAAGAATATTCGACTATAAAAATCGCGAAAACACGCTTGCTCGTATTAGCGAGGTCTCGCTCGATATCAATTACGCTGCGCTGATTCATCGTCAGCCGTTTCTCAACGCTCTGGATGTGCGCGATGCGCAAATCACGCTTCCGCTCAAGACGGAGGGAGGAAAAGCCGATAAAGCGCAACTTACCAACTTCCGCGCGCACGTTTATTTTCCGCCGGAACAAATTTATGTCAGTCAGGCCGAGGCAATCTTTTGTGGAATTCGGATTTCTGCGACCGGGCAATTGATCAAGCGCGAGAATTACCAGCCGTCACCGGCGATTTCGCCAGAAGAATGGCAAAGACGGTTATCGATTGCGCAGCGCGTATTGAACGAATTGGAAAAATTCAGCTTCCCGGCTGCGCTTCCCTCGTTGCAAGTGAAGTTCACCGGAGACGTCGCAGAAATCGAAAAAGCGCACGTAGAGGCGACGCTGCGCGGCGACCGATTGCAACGCGGCAGCTACGAAATGAGAGACTTGTCCGCTGCTGGCGAATGGAATGAGCAGCACTTGAACATCGCACATTGCGAGTGGAGCGACGGCAAGGGCAATTTTGCGGGGCGCGCTGATTGGCACCGCGAAACCAACGTCGCCAATTTCCAACTGCGCAGCAGCCTGGATTTGAAAGCCTTTCTTGATGCTTTCGGGCTGGGCGAACCACTCACCGGCATCGAGTTTCACTCGCCGCCTCTGGTCGAAATCTCCGGCTCGGTAGATTTCGGATCTAATCGATTTCGGCCAGATCTGATCGGGCACGCCGCCTTTAGGCAGTTCAGTTATAAGAAGGTACCGTTCTCCGATCTTGCTGCCGATTTCTCCTGGGACGGCGAGCGCACGTTCATCCGGGACCTGCGTGTGCGCCATCAAACAGGACAGCTGAGAGCTGATCTCTTCGATGCGCCGGCCGATTTTCGCCTGAACGTAGAGAGTACAGTATCTCCAGACGCACTTCGTGCACTTGTGCCGCGGGAGCTGAATGAATTTCTCCGTGACTGGGAATGGCAACGTTCGCCCGCGATCCGCCTCGCAATCCGTGGCAAGGATCGCAATCCGGAGAGTTGGCAGGGCGATGGGACTGTCGTTTTGGGGCGCAGCCGCTTCCGCGGCACATGGATGAACAGCGCCAACACCAGAATTCATTTCGCCGACGGCGCGCTCACTTGCGATGACCTTCACGTCACACGCGACGAAGGCGTCGGCTCGGGCAGTTTCACCTACGATTTTAGAAAACACGAGGTGCGCGTTTCAAACATCCGAAGCTCGTTGAATCCAGCCGAGGCAATTTTTTGGATTGACCCAAAGATCTCGAAGACTGTCGCGCCATACAAATTTCGCCGTCCGCCCAACGTCACTGCCAATGGCGTTTACCAATTTCGCGGCGGCAAGAACACGCGTCTGGACATCAAGGTGGATGGGACCAACGGAATGGACTACGTCTTTCTAGGGAAAACGTTGCCTTTCGACCATATCTCGGCTCGATTGCTCTTCACCCACGACCGGTTGCAAATTGCCGATTTTCGCGGCGACATTTTTTCGGGTACGCTGCGCGGAAACGCCGATATTTCCCTGGCGAAAAACAATCCGCGTTATCACGCTACCCTCGCCGTGACAGACGTCGACTTTCCGCATCTGACGAATCTTTATTTCAACTACTATC
>QHOK01000035.1 GCA_003218755.1 Verrucomicrobiota bacterium | reverse complement strand
GGCCCTTCTATCAATTGAACTGGCTGGCCAATTTTGAGGGATGAATCGACGGTGACGACTTCTTCGGCGCCCGCTTTTAAATGAAGCGCAATGACGGTATCTTCCGGCAGGGTTGCCAGACGCTGTCCAAACCGGAGGATTCCCCGGACTCCGTGGGAGCTTTCAACTGCGCGATGCTGAGTGGAATAAACAAATTTCGCAAACAAATAGCCGGGAAACATCGCCTCCACGAACCACACTGGCCCTCTCTGGGTCAGCTTGCGAAAACGCAAGCGGGGTGATAAACACTCGATTCCAAACCGGCGCCGCAGCGCCGCCGCCGCCAGATGCTCTCGCTTGGGTTCGGCCCTCAGGCAGAACCACACGGGGGTCTCAACGAGCGCGAGCAAGGCAGACGACTCCGTCACATAGCCAGATTACGGCCTTCGAGCTGCCAAGTTCCGAAAAATCGTCGAAATAGTTTACATTCCCCTTCGCACACCACATAAAGAAGAAGCTGGGTGCGCTTCCAGGCCTCGGGTGGTTGAATTAGAGCGTATCAAAAATCAACGTCCGCCATTCCGACGGTTGATCCGCCGTCGCAGCCAAGGAGGGCGATCGTTTCAGTTGGCGCGCTTTCGCTTCTTCCAGCGCGCTTCACATTTTTCGATTTGCCGGAAGTAGTCAAGCAAATCAGCACGTCACCCGGCGCGCCAAAGGCCGCCACCTGGCGTGCGAAAATTTCATCGAAGCCATATTCGTTGCCCGCGGCAACGAGCAATCGGCCATCGATCGCTTTCGCGGTGATCATGACCGTTCTTAGCCTCCTTATCACGATTGTCGTGCAGATGGTCTCCGCGGCGTTTTCGTTGCGGAGAACAGAAAAAGATTCCATGGGCCAGATGTCTCTGCCGGCACGTTACCATGGTGGCAATCGAGCAACGACGTGATTCCCGTCGGCGATCCACATCAGCGTGGCCGAAGAGTTAAAGAATCGTCTGATCCCAGCCCTGGAAAAATTAAGCGATAAGACTCATTTTCGGCGCATCCCAAGAAGGCTGACGAAAAAGCTGGAGAAGACCGTTTGAAACCCCAATGCGACAAGCGTTGCTCCCGGCACAACGAATCGCATCGTGCGGGCATAGTCCAAGTGGCCAAAGCCAGTCAGCCACCATTGCCAGACTGCGACCAGCAACAAGCTGCCACCAGCCAGCACCGCCAACGCCGCGACGACCAGTCCTTTTTCCAAATTCACTACTTCGAAAAAGCGTTCCAAGTGCCGGTCTGGTGGAAGGAATCCCTCGGTAGTCGCGAACGTTTTGGCGAAGATGGCAAAGAGAATGCACTGGTACCCGCACAAGATGGAGAGACTGGCGAACAACAGCGTGTGAGCGTCGAACGTGCTATGTCCGATGCGCAGACCCGGAATGGCCACGGGATAACCAAGCAGGCCGAAGGCAATGAAGACGCCACCGGGGACCAGAAAAAGCCAACGCGGACTACACATTAAAAAATAACGGAACGTCCGCCAGCCATCTCGAAATGTTTTCAAGTGCGGGGAGTGCGAGGTACGCTTGTCGGGGTATAGGGTGATCGGGACCTCGGCGATTTTTTCGCCGCGCAGGCTGGCTTTGATAATCATCTCGGTGGCGAACTCCATTCCGGTGCAACGCTGGTCAAGCCGTTCGTACATCGCTTTGGTAAACCCGCGCAGGCCGCAGTAAACGTCGTTAATCGGGGCGCCGAACCATTTCCGAACGAGCAAAGAAAAAAATGGATTGCCAATCCAGCGATGTAAAAATGGCATCGCACCCGGTCGAATGGAACCACCACCAGCTGGAAGCCTGCACCCTTGGACCAAATCAAATCCTTCTCGCAATTTTTCAACGATCTTCGGGAGCTCAAGGAAATCGTAACTGTCATCAGCATCCCCTATGAGGACGAATTGGCCGCTCGCAGCAGCAATTCCTCCCATCAATGCGCTGCCGTAGCCTGGTTCCTTGATCATTACGACTCGCGCGCCATGGCGCTCAGCGATAGCTCGAGACAAATCGGTGCTGCCATTGTCCGCCACCACAATTTCACCAGCGATGGAATGCTCGCGGCAAGCTTGCCTAGCTTTCTCAATGCAACGTGCCAACGTATCCTCCTCGTTGAGGCAGGGAATGACTACTGAGACCTCGATATCCTCAGTCTGGCGTTTAAGGGACATTGACCTATTCTAGCATAATCGAGTTACTGCAATCAGTGACAAAATCACTTTCCAATCGCAACACGAGGCGATTCAATCCGCGCCAATGCTGCTAGTGCAAGAGCGTTGTTGATGATAAACAGCGCGTTTTTCGTGACATGCATAACCATCAGCTCATCTATTGCGCTGTCCTGATCGGACTTTTCGGTGTCATCGCAAAAGCCGTGCCGCCCGGCTGGCACCATTTTTGGCAAAGATTTCTGCGTGCCCTTTCCAATCTGGCTCGCCACAAGACAGTGAGTTGGGTCGGACTGGGCGCGTTGGTTCTGGTGGTCCGGACAGCGCTTCTGCCACTCTGGCCGATCCCCAAGCCATCCATCTACGATGAGTTTAGTTACCTTCTGCAGGCTGACACCTTCGCGCATGGCCGCCTAACGAATCCAGCGCATCCCCTTTGGCAGTTCTTCGAAAGCACCTACATCCTTCAACAGCCCACTTGCGCCTCTCGGTTTCCGCCAGCGCAGGCACTTGCTATGGCCTTGGGACAGGTCCTCTTCGGGCATCCTTGGTTTGGCGTTTGGCTGAGCGCGGGTCTGCTGGCTGCGGCGCTTTGTTGGGCGCTGCAGGGTTGGCTGCCAGCGGGCTGGGCGCTTCTTGGAGCATTCATTGGTTTGGATCTTTGTCTTTTCAGTTACTGGATGAACAGCTACTGGGGAGGGGCAGTGACGGCAATCGGCGGCGCTCTAGTTACTGGCGCGTGGATCCGCATCGCGTGGGCAAAGCAATCGCGCTATGCCTGGCTTTTTGGAATTGGGGTAGTGATCGTTGTTTTGGCGCGACCGTTTGAGGGATTGCTCCTTGTTGTTCCGACACTTATTGCGCTGAGTATCGCAAACCGCACGGTGCGCGTGTGGCTGCCGATCGTGATCACCGGCGTTCTGGGCGTTTCCTGGCTCGCTTATGACAATTACCGCGTCACCGGTCATCCGTTGCGTCTGCCCTACCGGGAGTATTACGACCAATACGAGGTAGTGCCGCCTTTTTCGATCATGCCGATCTCCACGAGTCCGCGAACCCTTCGACATTTCGATCTTGAGTCGCGGAATCGTGAAACATATCAGCGCGCACGGAGTTGGCGGCTCTTGGTGGACCGCCCGTTGGACTGGCTCACTCTGCTGCGTTACTACTACGGCAATCTCATCTGGTTGTTGCCGTTGGCCGTGTTCGCACCTTTTCTGTGGCGTTCCAGGAGAACGCGATTTGGGGTTGTCGTGGTGGCGGTGATCGGGATGGCGTCCCTAATTGAGGTATGGTGGTATCCGCACTATGGAGCGCCGTTTCTAGCGGTGCTGTTGATACTCGCAGCGCAGTCGATGCGTTACCTCAGGCAATGGAGGTGCGGTGGTCGCGAGGTGGGCCGTTTCCTGGTGAGCGCTATGCCGGTTGCGGTCTTGCTAGTGATGATTGCCTCAGAGGCAGAGGCGATTGCGATGCATCGAACAGCGGATCAGCTGCAGTCGAGGAACTCGCAAAAGGAAAGCATCGAGCGGGAGTTGCTCGAGAAAGAGCCTGGCCGGCACGTAATCTTTGTTCGTTATACCGGCCTGCCTAGTCCACATGAAGAGTGGATTTACAACCCGGCGAACATCGATGCCGCTCCGGTCATCTGGGTGCTGGATCTAGGCCCGACGGAGAACGAAAAACTCCGCCGCTACTACGCCGGGCGATCCTTCTGGCTTTTCAAGCCGGCTGAGTCGATAAGCCTTAAACCTTACTAGCGGAATTTCTCATCCGGGATGCCGGTGGTTGACCACACCGTTATCGATGCTGGGCCAGAACATTGGCGAAGCGCCAGACTTCGTGGAAGGCATTATAGAGCGGTGTCGGCGCGACGCGGATGACGTTCGGTTCGCGAAATCGCATTTCACATCAGCGGGTCGGGTTCTGTTTCTGAAGTTCGCCGGCCTCCTTCTGCATTTTTTCTGCTTGCCTCAACATCTCCTTTAAGTCGTGATCGTTCACGCAGAGGCCCGGCGAGAAGCAGACAGATGATGACGAGAATGGAATATGGCCGATGTTTTGACTGCATAATAGGATGGTAGCAAGCCTGACCGGCTTTCTTCAATTCAAATTAGAATCTAAATTCGCACGAACAGCTAGCGGCCGACAAACCAGAATGTCGCGCCGATCAAAATCGCGACCATAAGAGTCGAGCTCGTATAAACTAAGAAATCCTGCACCCGGGCGCGTTTCGCTGCCCGGGCATATGGAATGCGAGTAAAGGTAACCATCGTGTAAAGCGGAAGATAAATTCCCGGGAGCACCGCTTCAAGTAGGTGATCGAGCTTCTTTTTTGCGCGAAACGTTTTCGACGCAGTTTTGTCGCGCATCTCGATGAAATTGCCAATCGCAAGATTAGCAAGTGCATGCCGACATTGACCAGGAACACGGTAAACTGCCGGTTTAGAACGAAGCGGTATTCGCGTGCGAGACTGCGCGCTTTAGTGTGCGCCGTTACTGACAAGAGTTCGGCTTCAGCCGGATCGACATCAGGCGCGAGCGCCGCCAGCGCCTTCCTCGGGTCCTTGATCGAGCGCTCGTCTCTAGCCAATGCCGGCTTGGGCAGAAGCAGGAGTGCAACGATGAAATGATGGTGCGAATCATTTTGAACGTTCTTCGAGTGGTTAGGCTTTTCACACGTCGCCATCGGCATTTCAATAGTAAATGCGGCGGTCATGCGCGTGGGCGTTTACCGCCCCCATTGCTCAATCCTGCGCCTTCGGCGATCGCTTTTGACATCGTCTTCAGGGAAGCCTTTCGCGAGGTGGAACGCGTTGTCCTCAACTCGTTGCTAAGCACGCGCGCTACCGGCGCCTCAATCTCCGCGACAGGGCGCTCGAAGCAAAGGCGAAGGAATTCTGGGACATCATCAAGATTGGCCGGACCCATTTTAATGGGTGCGACACCGATTCGGCTTGGACAGGAATTCTCCGGTTACGCACAGCAGGTCGGTTATGCCAAAGAACGCGCACAAAAGTCGGTTGAAGTTTTGCGTGAGATTGCGCTCGGAGGAACAGCAGTCGGAACGGGTCTCAATCGGCATATCGATCTTCCGAAGAAAATGCTGCAGCACCCGGAGCAACGCACGGCCATCGCATTTACGAGGCGAAAAATCATTTCGAAGCGCAGGGCGGAGGCGGGTTGAGCGTTTAAACTCTGCCATGAGCACTGAATCCCTTCAGATCAGAAATTTTATCGACGGCGAATTCGTTGGTCTGGGGAGCGGTAGCCGCAGCGACCTGGCGAACGCGCCCTCGCGTTCGCGAACTTCTTCGATCCTCGCAACCTTCAGGCTGTTACTGGCATCGATCTTCAATGTCGGATGTTGGATGCTGGTTACTGAAGACTTTGAATCTGCGCGCCCGCAAAAAATCAAAATTCGAAATTTCATCGACGGCGAATTCGGCAAGCCACTCCGCTCTTTGTCATGTCGAGCCAAGTCGCCTGCCAAGCCGTAGCTTTTATGCGAAGGTCTGGAGACATCTCTCAATCTTTCCCTGAGTTTTCGCAGTCCTCGTTGAGCGAATCGCGTCAGACGGCTTACAATCTCGGAGCAGTGCCTGCGAATCACCCCGGATCCGAAACTTCATCGACAGCCAATTTATGGAACCGCTCAGCGGTCGATACCTCGACAACATCGAGTCCGCGACGGGAAACCTTATTCGCAACTCGCGGACAGCGACACGCGCGCGATGTCGAGCTTGCGGTTGCCGCCGCGGAAAAGGCCTTCGCCGGCTAGCTGCGTGTCAGGTAAAGGCTGCTATGGAATTTCTTCATACCGTCACGGATGAGGGTGGCGCTTTAGCTTTAGATGTGGTGGCGCCGTCGGCGTCGGCGTTGGTATAGTAGTCGGGGTTGCACTCGGCGTAGGCGTCGGCGTCGGAGTGGCAGTTGGTGTCGGGGTAGGCGTAGGAGAACCGCTTACCAACGGATGCGGATAAACGTAAGGCGTGTATCCCGGAAGAGTGGTATCGTTGTAGTAATCGCGGTTCTGTAAAAGAGTTGCGGCTGACGTTGAAGTGGGAATGAAATTTATATGCTCGCCCCCCGGCGAATGGATATTGTTCCATGAATAACATGGCTTCAACTCCTGATGCGGCCACGCTGCCGTTCCTGTCGTGCTGTTGATAGGCGGATCGCCAGTAATCAGATCGCCTCGCCCGCCCAGGTTGATCCAGCGCAACAAGGACTTGGTGGATTTGATATTGATCGTTTGCCCTCCAAGTTGATATGCAGCCGCCTCCTGAGTAATAAAAATACATCGTCAGGGTATTATTTGTGTTCGATATGATCTCGCCAATCCAGTTATCGGAAAGTCTTCTGGCCGTGTAACCAGCCCACTGATTTGTTGTCCAGTTTTTAGATGTATCAGTGAGGTATTGTAGGCCTGCTGGGCAATTTTCGCTTCCGCTAGTGACAGTCCCGCTCTCAAAAAGATACGGAGGATGACCATCAACGTGAGTGCCATCCGGCTCGGTTACGTTCACGTCCCAGCGATTGTCCCCGCTCGCGGCAAGCCATGGGGTGTTAGGATATAGGGTGAATAAACGATACGTCTGAAAGCCGTAGGCTATAGGAAGATTTCCGGAAAAAGTGTTGTCATGGGCGATTAACGAGCCGGATCGGATGCCGTTCCATCGTCGTATCGTATGACCAATGGTAATCGTTATTGTAGATCTCCTGTGCTCGGCCTCTACGCCACCTGTTTAATTCAGTACCGTGGCATAAAATTTCGACATTAAACAGGTGGCAGTGTCTCACGACAAATTTCGCGCCAATGGTCGCGTCCATTCCTCCATCGGGGCTGTGATTTCCGCGAGTGTTGTTTATGTAGCAATCCTCTACGAAAAAGAACTTGCTGCCGCCGTAACCTGCGCTTTGCGAAAACTCCAGGTCTCCATTGCCAGTTTCTCTGTGATCTCCTACAAGATATTGGGGCCCCCTTCGTCTTGCGGTTTCCCCGTAGAAAAAGACGATAATTTTTTTGCCAAATGACGTTATTGTCGTCAAACGACGACAATAGTCATTAGATGAATCACAGCTTTTTTGCCCCTCGGTTCACGGCCTACAGACCGCGAGATTGCCCCTGATTCTGCCGCTAAAATGCATATGCCGCTATTGTCATCAGGAGACGACAATATCGTCAAGAAAACAGCTTTTGGCTTTCGGGTTCACGGCCCCCGCACCCGCGAGATTGCCACTCCTCCTGATCTGCCGCTAAATTCTCCTAGCCCTGCAAATATTGGGGACCTTCGTCTTCCAGTTTCCGTAGAAGTAAGTGTGTCGAAGATTGAAGGACTTCTAAGTCGGCCAATATGAAAAAAGATGCCCGCTTGACCATCCGAGTTCCGAGGAGATTAAAAGACAGACTTGCTGGCATCGAGCGAGTCTATGGTGTCGGACTGCCCAAGATCGCGAATGAATGCCTCACCGCGTTTTGCGAATATGTAAAGCGAAAGGAACAAACGCCGACCTTTCCAATCCTCATCAGCCCGACTGATGCAGCGACGGAGAGCCAATTGAAACTTTTCGCGGAGAATCTGCGGTTATCCACGAACTTGAATAAGCCGGAAGCCGAATACGCGGCCAAAAAAATCAAGCGTTCGCCCTCATCGCGCTTGAGGTCGCGAACGCCGAGGATTTCAAAATCTCGAAGGCAAAGAATATAGAACGTCCCTGTCTGGCGTCGGGCCGGATTTTCGGCTGCACATCCGGAGATATTGATCGCGGGGGCGACACGCACACGCGAAAGGCTGAAATCGCATTTCTGTCTTCCATCGGCTCGATCGTGTTTGTCGCGCTAGACTTTCTGTTGTCGTAACGCGATGCACCCTAACTAAGCGCCGCAGCCAACGGCTTCACTGCGTCATCCATTCGATGTCGATCTTGGCTAGTGTGATTCAACCCGCTGCCACTTGAGCCCGCCGGAGCCGGGGCTCATATTGGTCTCGTTACGCCTAACATCTCGCGCGTTCGTCAAGGCCAAGCATCTCGCCACTCTTATCACGGTTGCTTCCCTTGTGATGGCTGGAGTTCACATTAAGTGGCCGAACCTCAAGATCGACGCGATCACCTTCGGTCTATTGGCGTTCGCAGTAGTACCGTGGCTTCGCTCGATCATTAAGACAGTCCAGCTACCTGGAGGCTGGAAGGTGGAGCTTCAGGACTACTCGCAAAGCACTATAAACGAGCCGCCACCGCCCGTTCACGACCGGGATGGACCTTGCGAGTCAAATTGAGCAGCGACTCAGAGATTTCTTTTTGTATATGGCCCAGTCGGAGCTGAAGGAACTTTGCCTCCGCACGCCCGGCCTCGCTATCCTCTGCTACGCGCGGGCGTGGAATCCGTCGGGGCTGCTTTGGTTCGCCATCGAGATGCACATGCTCTTCATCTTCGGGCGGGAAGAACGCTTCGTTGGGCGGCGTGCCTATGTCCCCTTTACTTGACTTTGTTGCTGCTGGCCGCAGTCGTTTTAAGCCTGTTGAGCTTTTGGACGCCGACGACATTTGCCACCTCGACAGCACTTCATTTCTCCATCTTTGTAGCCCTCGCGACGATTTACCCGAATATGGAGCTTTTCCTGCGGGATCATGGCAAAGTGGATCGCCCTAATATTCGTTGCGATCGGGACGCTAAGCGCGCTGGCAATGCACGATTGGCAGAGTCTCGTCGTGCTCGGACAAGCATCAGCGCGGCGTTCCTTTTTGTTAAATTGCGCGGCGCGCGGCCGGAACTTGCTTGGTGGAATGCCTTGAAAGAGCGCATCACCCCCAAGCCGAAGTATCACGTTGTTCCAAAAACGGGACCGCGACGCCCCGCAGAATCGGATGATGTTTATTCATCGATCGATCCGATTCTCGATAAAATCACCAAATTCGGGATTGGGAGTTTAACGCCGAGCGAGCGGCGGCAACTCAATCGCGAACGCGAGCAGCTGCTGAAGAAATCCGAGTAACGCTGGTCAGACGTGTCGGCTACTTCCTTCTCTTGCAATGCAGGCGACACGCCCGCCTCTACAGACTGTTTTCTGCTAAACAGGATTCGATCGTCTCGCATAGCACGTGGAGCAGAAGCTGGTGCGCTTCCTGAATTCTGGCAGTGGAATCGCTGCGAACCAAAAGATCGACATTGGCCATGCCAATGGTTGAACCGCCGTCGCGACCGAGGAAGGCAATTGTTTTCAGCTTGTGGGCTTTCGCTTCTTCCAGAGCGCGCTCGACATTTCTCGATTTACCGGAAGTCGTCAGGCAAATCAGCACGTCCCCCGGCAGGCCAAATGCCGCTACCTGGCGAGCGAAAATCTCATCGAATCCATAATCGTTGCCCGCAGCAGTGAGTAGCCCGCCATCGCCGGAAAGACAGATTGCCGGGTAGGCTGGGCGATCTTTCGTAAAGCGAACCACAAACTCTGTTGCAAAATGGGACGCATCAGCCGCGCTGCCGCCATTGCCGCAGACGAGCAATTTGTTTCCAGCGCGCAAAGATTCCTCGATCAGATCCGCAGCCTTCGCCACCTGCGCGTCGAGATCGAGAAGCGATTGAAGCGTCTGGTTCGCCGCAACGATTGCCCTCTTTAAAATTTTAGAAGAATTGCGCATGGACCATTAGCTAGCCCTACCAAATCCTAACTGGAACAACAGCACAGAAACCAGATTTTTCTTTCGCGCAGGTTTTTTGGGAACTTCGGCCGCCAGTTTCCGTAGAAGTTCTTGAAAGAATCAGCCACCCGCTGTGAAACTCTCGACTATACACTTGATCTCCGTGGCCGCCGTGATGTCGCGCCGGCGCTCCTTCCGGTTGGAACTCGATGGACTTTTGCCGGAGGCACGATCTCTGGAATTTGAAAGTGGCTTAGTAGTACAAATTTCGGACGTTTCGCCCGAAATCAACGAAACGGCCCTGCCCTCAGCGGAGGCCCCCGGCCAAGCCGCCCAGTCCGCGTTAACGGCAGGGCCGCTTGCTCACGAGCAAGCCACAACCCATGCGATAGCGGACGCCTTGCAGTCGCGAGGCTCCGCTCCCGCTGGAGATTTGGCAGGCCAGCTTCTCCGCGGATCGCCTTGTGATAATGAACAAACGGAGCAGCGCATCGCCGTGATTTCGTCTTGCTCAACAAGGGGAATCTCACTAAAATTCCCGGTCTTGAGCTCAGCCAGCGCGAACGAAGGAACCATCAGGCGGGGCGCATTCGTCACCACGCGCTGGAGCCTCGTTCTTTCCGGTGCCGACTCCAAAGACAAAGAGCAGGAAACCCGTGCGGCACTCTCCGAGCTTTGCCGCATCTATTGGCGGCCGATTTTTGCTTTCATTTGCCGACGCGGTTACTCGGCCCAGGACGCCGAGGACCTCACGCAGGATTTCTTTGTGATGATACTGGAAGGTGATTGGCTTCAGAATGCAGACCCCAGCCGCGGCCGTTTCCGTTCGCTGCTGCTCAAGTCGCTCAAGAACTTTCTCAATGACGCCGCCGACAAAATTCATGCCCGCAAACGCGGAGGGGACGTGAGCTTCATTTCGTGGGATGCCTGGATGGCTGAGGTGCCGTCGCAATTGTCGATGTCGACGCAGACGGTTAATTCCTTGCCCGCGGAGCGACTCTTCGATGTGCGCTGGGCGGCGACAGTCGTGGAACGTGCGCTTCGACGGCTCCGCGAGGAATGCGAGCGCAAGGGACGGTGGCGAGTCTTCGACGTCTTAAGCGCCTACCTCACGGTGGAGCGAGACGATGTTTCGTCTGCGAATCTAGCCACGACTTTGGGGGTTCCCCAGAGTACGGTGAAAAAGTTACTTTATCGCATGCGGCAGCGCTACCGCTGGTTATTGCGCGATGAAGTGGCCCAGACGGTGGAGAATCCTGCTGACATTGAGGATGAACTCCGCCACCTCTGCGGTGCGCTCGCGGCCAGTTCAGAGCAAGCCAGATAAATGATTTACCCTGCGCTCCTGCGATTGCCTTTCCCAATGATAATCTATGGCTTCACTGATCTGGTCCCAGCGATCACGAATGAGCCGGAGGAGTGCTCGCGGTGTGACACGGCGTTACGTGTGAACAACGGACTTTGTCTTCTGTGTTTGCTCCAGGCCGGGCTGACCGAAGATGAAGACTCTGGGAGCGAGAGTCTCGAGGCGCTCCTTTCCGAAATCGAATAAAGGCGCGAGAATCCGCCGGGGCTTCGGCAGGCAGGCCAACTTGGCGACCTCAGGCGCCTCCGGAGCTAGCCACGCCATCCTCGTCGTGGCAGAAGTATCCGAACATTTTGCGCACGTTGATTGGAACTTCGCCGCCTGTTCCCGTAGAAGGCCGCGGCCCACGTCGCCCCGCTAGACCCGCAGGATCGCCTCCCGACTGCCCATAAATTCTCTCATTTCAGTTCTGGGACATCCAGGCCGGCGGCACCTACACCGTCACGCTCACTGGCGTCATTTACTGCGCCAGTCAGGGCAATGACACGCAACTCGGCGTCGTTGTCCATAACAGCACGGGCGGCAATATCTACGTGGTCGCCAACCAACTGAATCTGACTCCAGGCGAGTATACGATCAGTAAGGCAGACGCGAATGAGAGCAACTGGTTCCATTCGACGAACGCAACATCCCTGATCGTGTTTCCTGCAGCGGGCGGAAGTGAGACGCGCACGTTCGGCAACTACTGCACCGTGCCCAGTGGTGGACTGACCTTGGGCTTCTAGTCCAGCAAGAACGGCAACAGGATTCTGAACCGGCAACGCCAACGGAACCGGAACGACCCTGTTTGGCCCCGTCGTGACCCTACTCAACTCGTGCCAGCTGCGAACGCGAACGGGACAGCCCAGACTACTCCGCCTTCAGAACCTGCCTGCTAGGCGTCACCGCGACCAAACATGGCCTACATGCTCTCAGCGCAGTTGGCAGCGTTGGAGCTGGACGTTGCCTACAAGGAGTCAACGGCGGCGATTTCGACGTCAATTGCTCGGGTCTGACGATCAATGAGCTGATGAGCATTGCGAACACCAGTCTGCAAAACTTTGGCTCGACAGCTAATGGCAACACACAACGTCCCGTCCAGGAGATGCACAAGAGTTGCATCCACGCCATCAACAACGGCGGTCCCGTCGTGCCAGCCACACCGTGTGACCGCACAAACACGACCTACACTTTGTCGTGCCAGCAGTAATAACTGAAGTTAAAAGATAACACCAGCGCTTGAGGGCTTCGCGGGAAACCCCGGAGCCCTCTTTGAGTACTCAACCGCCGTTCAGCGAGAGCTGCGATCATCAAAATCAAGATTGTAATGGAGGGGCGAGCTCCCGCGAGCCCCGCATTTCCACGCATCAGCAGACGCTCATTAGGCGTCGCAGAGCTCCGCCCTCCAGATGCTGCGATTACGGGCGAGAGCGGTTGCGGATTAGCGCGGGTAAGCTGTTCAGGCTTTTCCCTCGTTCTTCGTCATTCGTCATTCGGATTTCGTCATTCTCGTCATCCGCATTATCCGTGAAGCGAGCCGACGGGATCGGCGAGATAGAAGGCAAAGCCGCGAGGGCACGCGGCGAGCGAGTCGGGAGATGAGCGAGTTTCAAATCCGTGGTTGTTCAGAATTTTTCCGGAACTTCGGTTCGGAAATTCCGGAGAAGAGTAGTGAAGGGAGGCATCGCCTGATGCTTCATCTTCCATTGTGGATAGTTGATGAGGAACTGGACAAGGGGCTGCGGCCCCGGTGCCATAATCCGCTGTCAATTTAAGCTTGCCTAACAATTACGTAAATAAGATGCTCCGCGCCTGTGAGACCCGAAGCGGTCACCAATGGGCAAGGCAGCCCGGATCGGTTCCACACGACGCGCTGGACCTCCAACTACGTCTAAACCCCAATGCGCTAATTGACGCGCCTCAGGCGCATCCAAATCCTATAACCAGGTGATCAGCCGCAGTTCGTGCGCTTGCATCAGGCAGGGATGCGTGGGCACGACGCGCACGCTAAAACCGTAGGTACCGCTTTCAGTAGCAGGAACACTTCCCTCATAAATGTAATTGCCGTCGGCATCGGCCTTGCTGCTTTGATTCAGCACAGTAGCGGTAGGATTGCGGATGTCGCCGTTATCAACTACGCCGTGATACGCTTCCACGCGCACATGTCGCGGATCGACTGCGCCCAGATGTACGCGCGCGCTGATCTGCAATGATTCGCCGACCAAAATGCTTTGCCGATCTTTGTTCGCCACTTGAACGTCGGAAATCTGCACTTGTGGCCAATCCTTGCGGATCTGCGCTTTCCACTGGCTCAGTTGTGTGGCCGAGCCGCAGCCGTCGCGAGAAAAATTCTGGTACGCCTGCGCTGCAGGAATATAAAGCTTCTCCGTATATTCCTTAACCATTCGCTGCGTATTGAACACCGGCGTGACGCTCCGAATCGATTCGCGCATCAATTGCAGCCAGGCGAGGGGAAGTTTGCCGTCCGGTTTCGCGTAATAAAGCGGAATGATCTGGTTCTCGAGCAATTGATAAAGACTGCTCGCGTCCACTTCATTTTGAAATTCAGTGGTGCCATTGTTGATCTCAGCGCCGATGGCCCAGCCGTTGCTGCCGTTGTAGCCTTCCCGCCACCAGCCATCGAGCACGCTCAGGTTAATCCCGCCGTTCGGCGCGGATTTCATTCCGCTGGTGCCGCTAGCCTCCAGCGGACGCAGCGGATGATTCAGCCAAAGATCGACTCCCTGCACAAGGCGGCGCGCGATGTAGCTATCGTAGTCCTCAAGAAAAACGACGCGATTTTCCAGACCGGCTTCGCGGCTAAATTTGTAAACTTCCTGGATGAATGCCTTGCCTGCTTCATCGCGCGGATGTGCCTTGCCTGCGAAAATGAATTGCACGGGGCGCGTGGCATCGTTCACCAATCGTTTTAATCGCTCCTTGTCGCTGAACAAAAGCGTGCCGCGTTTGTAGGTCGCGAAACGACGCGCAAAACCGACGGTCAAAATTTCCGGATCAAGAATGCGATTAACCTTGCGAATAGATTCCGGGGATTCGCCTAGTCGTTCACGGCGCTGTCGCTCCCGATCGCGGATAAAGTCAATCAAGCGACGTTTGAGTCTTTGATGTGTCTCCCAAAGTTCTGCGTCGTGAATGTCAATGACGCCGCGCCAGAATTCCGGTTCGGTCAGGTGTTCCTCCCAGTCGCCGAGGTGCTTGCGGTAAAGCGCCGCAAATTCCGGCGCCATCCAGGTCTTGGTATGAACACCGTTTGTGATGTTGGTGATCGGCACTTCGTGGACAGGAACACCCGACCAGACGTCTTTCCAAAGCGATCGAGTAACTTCGCCGTGCAATTTACTGACGCCGTTCGCGTGCCGGCTGAGACGCAACGCCAGGATGGTCATACTGAACGGATCATCTGGATTGACGCGTGTGTGGCCAAATGAGAACAGCTCGTCGAACGGAATATTTAGTTCCTTGGCGAAGTTGCCGAAATATTTTCGCATCATCTCGCGCGGGAACGAGTCATTCCCGGCGGGAACAGGAGTGTGCGTAGTGAAAACATTAGCCGCCGCTACTACCTGAAGTGCCGAATAAAAATCGAGCTTTTTCTCCACCACATTGAGACGGATGCGCTCCAACGCGAGGAACGCGGAGTGCCCCTCGTTTATGTGGAACACGTCCGGCTGGATTCCGAGCGCGCTGAGCGCTTTCACGCCGCCGATCCCGAGCATGATCTCCTGACGCATCCGCATCTCGAGGTCGCCGCCATAAAGCTCGGCAGTAATCAATCGATCCTCGGTTCTGTTTTCCGGAATGTCGGTATCGAGGAGGTAGACGTTTACCCGCCCCACGCGCAATTCCCAAATCCTGGCAAAAACTTCCCGGTCCAGAATCCGCACTGAGATAACAAACTTCGCTTCGCCGCGTCGAACTTCCCGGATTGGCAGGTGATAAAAGTTCTGGTTGAGATTGATCGCTTGCTGAACGCCATCCTTATCGATCTGCTGTCGGAAATACCCGTGCCGATAGAGCAGACCTATTGCAACGAAATTCAGATCAAGATCGCTGGCCGATTTGCAATGGTCGCTGGCGAGAATGCCGAGGCCGCCGGAGTAATTCGGGATCGACTCATGGAAACCAAATTCAGCGGAAAAATAGGCGATCGGATTTTTGATCGCGCTGCCGGCGCCTGTTTTTCCGTACGTGTCGTGTCGTCCGAGATACTTTTCGAAGTCCTCAAAAACCTGCTTGAGCTCGCGCAGAAAATTTTTGTCCTGTGCAAGCTCTTCCAGCCGGGATTGCCGGGAAAGTTGCAGCATGCGCACGGGGTTGTGATTCGTGCGGTCCCACAGTTCTGGATCGAGATGCCGGAACAGGCGGCGCGCGGACGGCTCCCACGTCCACCAAAGGTTGAAACTCATCTCCCGCAGCGGTTCCAGCGCCGCCGGCAGGATGGGAGTCACATTGTAAGTTTGAAAAGTCGGCATGCCTTGAGCGTTGCTGTAGCCGAAGTCGCTGACGCCGGGCGGTCAAATCGTAAATTCAAACAAACTAGCATGCGAATGCTGCAAGGGAAACAGAGCCGCAGTTAACCAAGAAAACTAAATCGGGCAAGTCTGTCCTGTAGCCACGGCACTGCGGGCCGTTTGATTAGTCGCATGGGATGACGCGCCACAGGCGCGTGGCTACACCGCTCGTGGAGCAGATTTCAACTTATCCGCACGGGACGTAGTGGTCGCTCGTGAACGATCAGCCTCTCATCCGTGTTATCCGCGCAATCCGTGGTTGAATTTTTGGGCGTTTGGGTGCAGCCGGAGTCACCGCCTCCCGGCCACAGAGACAGCTCGCGGAGCAAGGATGAGACCGAGAAAACATCCCGCGCCTAGGCCGCATAGATGCGCTGCCATGCTGACCTGTGGAGTCGAAAGATCGAATGCGATTTGAATCGCGACGATCATGGCAATGTTTGCCAATCTTTGCTTCGCGTGCGGCGCGTGGCGATGTCGTATCAGAAATCCCGCCCATGCGCCGACGATGCCCATGATCGAGCCCGACGCACCGACCAGCTGAGCCGTTTGCACCAGACCAATTAAAGTCAAACCCACAACGCCCGCGCCGGAGGCAAGCCCTGAAATCAAATAACACACGACAAAGCGCATCGTGCCGATGGATCGTTCAAGCGGTGGGCCAAGAACGTAAAGAGCGAAAACATTGAAACCCAGATGCAGCAAACCTCCGTGCAAGAATAACGCAGTGACAAAACGCCAGTATTCGTGCTGCACTACGACCGAGTAAGGGTCGAGCGCGCCAATCCGATGCAGAACTTCCGGGTCGTTCCAATCGCCCACCGAAATCTCGAAAACGAACGCAACCGCATTGAGGAGAATAAAGATGAGAACAGCCGGCGCGCTTCGCAGCTGACTATGATCGGTGCGCCGTGCAGTTTCGTACCCGAGTGGAGCTGAATGGAATGCAGCTGAATGGTTCGCTTGAGATTCCAACTGGCGGAGCAATTGGACCTGGTCTCGCAACTCACTCGTGGGATGCACAATTTGAAGAGCCGCCCCGAGTTTTCTAGCCGATGTGTAATTTCTCTGGGCGGCGAGTTCGGCCATTTTGCGCAACCCAATTGCCGGAACAAACAGGAGAACGAACCACGCGCCGCCACCGATGTATCCGGCGGCGCCACGCCAAAACAGCCACGTAACGCCGGTAATCGCGAGAACGGTGAGTGCGGCGATACGCCAGCCGCGATATGGAGCAGTGGGACGCCATGCCCGGGCCAACACCAGCAGCGATGAAATCACTGCAAGAAAGAGAAAAATATGATTGAGGTTCACGGTGTCGATTACTGCCGAGGTCACATCATTAAGCGTTCGCCGTTGAACGTTGGGCGTTGGACGCTAACCTTCGAGACAACAAACGCTCAACGTTCAACGCTCAACTCCCAACGTCCAATTCAAATTATGCGAATTAGCGTCACTGATTATCTCGATGTCGTTTCATCCTGGTGTTTTTGGTCTGAGGCAACATGGGCCGAATTGAAAAAGCGGTACGAAGGCCGGGTTAAATTTCAGTGGAAGATCGCGCTGATGGATCCCAGTGGTTTGCCTACTTCGCGCGAGCAGGAGCAGTGGTTCTACCGGCGCAGCGGAGTGATGATGCATTCGCCATTCATGCTCAATACCGACTGGTACGAGCCCAGCCTGCCGGAGTGGCTCGCGCCGAATTGCGTGGCCGAAGCGGCCAAGGACTTTGGTTTTACCGATGATCGGGTTCGCCTTGCGCTTGCTCATGCGGCGTTGCGGGAAGGCAAGAAAATCAGCGATTGGAACGTTTCCGCTCAAATCGGTGCTGAAGCGGGCGGAATCGACACCGGAAAATTGCTCGAGCGCGCGACATCGGCGGAAATCGAGCAGCGCGTTCGAGCGTCGACGACCGAATTCCATGCGCTTCAGGTCACGCAGCGTCCGGCGTTCGTGATCGATACCGAGATCGGCGACCGTGCCGTTTTTTCCGGAGTTGTGAAACTCGAACCGTTGGCAGCCACAATCGATTCGATACTTGACGACGCAGCTGCCTACGCGGCGCACAAGGCGCATTTTGGCGACCCGCCGGCAAAGTGATCCTTATTGAGAAACTCTTCTCATCTTGTTAGGTTTATTTTGTGAACCTTGAAGAGATCAGGCAAAAACTGCGCGCGAACGGCTCGTGGCTGCCGAATCCCCCTTGCAGAATGGCGGTTTTGCTTTCACGAGATTAACCTTGCCAGTGCAGGATTGTTGCCTACAACTTCCCTTCGGCTCGCGATTATTTATGCGAGCACTTCGTCGCGGTGAATCGCATCCGTGGCGAAGCAAGAGTGCCCCGGCGTATGCGAATGCTAACGCTGGGAATTGCGATTGATGGAAATACGGCGGCGCGGCGCACTCCCGTTTCGCCGGTGAGGAGCTTGATCTAATCTGCAACCACAAATTCGTGTAAACGGTCGGATTCGCGCCCGCGAAGTCCGGGTCATTCTGGGATCCAACGGCGAACAGCTCGGCGTCATGAAATTGAACGACGCCTTGCGCAAGGCTCAAACTCTTGGGCTCGACTTGGTCGAAGTCGCGCCTACCGCCAACCCGCCGGTGTGCAAGATCATCGATTTTGGAAAGTTCCGATACGACATTTCCAAACACACCAAGGACAAAAAGCCGGCCAGCTCAAAGCTGAAGGAAATCAAGTTTCGCGTTAACATCGATGAACACGACTATCTTACCAAGATCCGGCACGGTGAAGAATTTCTAGACCGGGGAAATAAGGTCCGTGTGCAGCTGCAATTTCGCGGCCGCGAAATGGCGCACCAGGAATTTGGGATGCAGCTCGTGGAGAAGGTACGCGATGATCTTTCCAGCATGTCGCAGGTAGAAATGGATCCCAAAATCACCGGCCGCAACATCACGATGACCCTGGCGCCTCTGCCAGCAAACCGCCGCAAACGAAAATTCACTGCGGCGCCAAGACCAGACGAGGAAACCGAGAACGCCAGCACGCCACTGGGAGGCTAGCAGCAACAGCTCAGGGCTTCTTTTTCCCTTGTGGTGACGTTTTGGGCGCTCCGGGGGGCGGCGGAGGAGGAGTCAAAGGCTGGCTTTCAGCCAGCTTCTGCTCTATTCGTTGCTTCCGCGCTTTTGCCTCCTGATTATTGGGATCCTGCTTCAAAACTTTTTCCGTATCCGCCAGCGAATTCTTCAACTCGTTCTTTAACTCATAGATATAGGCGCGGTAGTTGTAATAACGGGCTTCATTCGGCTTAAGCTTGATGATTTCGGAGTAATCGGCGAGCGCCTTGTCGTAATCATTTATTTTCATTTCCACCGCTGCGCGTTGTTCGTAGATGCGCACATCTTGCGGAGTAAGTTTGAGCGCGTCGCCATATTCAGTGATGGCGTCTTGGTACTTCTGTTCGCTGGCGTCTGCATATCCGCGTCGTTGATAAACGGCCGAGAGTTCGTCCGCATACTTGTGGTCCATAGCGGTGGCTTTGCGAAGTAGCTCAACGGCTTTGTCCCAGTCCTGGTTCTTCGCGGCCTCCGCGCCTTCGCGGGCCAGCTTGTTTGCTTCATTCGAGCTTTTCTTCGCCTGTCCTTGGCACACCTGTGAAACGCAGAGCGCCAGAGCGGTGATGAGAGTAAAGATAAAAGTTTTTTTCATGGTTGCTGTTGTACGTTAATCTTCTTAGACAATTCGAAACTGAGGAGGTCAATAGTTGGCTCTAACCTCAACAGTTTCAAGTCTGTTCCGGAGAATGCGCCTGTTCGATATCGATCTTTGGCTCGGGCTCGGCTAGAGCAGGCTCACCGGGACCGGGCTTATCCACGCGCGTGATGCGCAGGGCGCGGCCGGTGGTCTCATCAATTTCAATTAGCGCTCCGCGCAAGCGCACCTGGCCACCGGCGACTGGGAATGATGCCGGCAGATTCGAGATGAACCGGTTCATGATCGGATCAATGGCACGGCCTAAGATCGAATTCACTGGGCCGCACATTCCGGCGTCGCATAAAAAAGCTGTGCCGCCGGGGAAGATTTGCTCGTCCGCTGTCTGAACATGAGTGTGAGTGCCGATGACAGCGGAGACTTTTCCGTCGAGAAAACGGCCCATGGCGATTTTCTCACTGGTGGTTTCGCCATGCACATCAACGATGATGTTCACAGTCCCTTCGCGCATCTTCGTCACCGCTGTTTCGACAGCGCGGAACGGGTTTTCCAAAATTGGCTGCATGAACGTGCGTGCCTGCACATTGATGACGCCGATTTTGCCCTTGGCCGTTTCCAGGACGATCGATCCGCTCCCTGGCGCACCGTCGGGGTAATTCACCGGACGCAATAAACGCGGTTCGGTGTCAATGAATGAAAGAATCTCCTTTTGGTCCCAAATATGATCGCCTGTCGTGATGACTGAGACGCCTGCTCGCAAAAGATCAATTGTGATTTTTCCTGTTATTCCGCGACCGCCTGCCGCGTTCTCGCCGTTGACGATGATGAAATCCAATGCGTGCTTCGACTTCAGCTCCGGCAGCCGGGCAATGACTGCTGTGCGTCCCGGCTCACCAACAACATCGCCAAGAAAAAGAACGGTTAGCATTCTGCGAGCATCGTATTAAAGCGATTTGAAACGTCGATGTTTGATTTCAACAAAATGACGAATGGCTTCGCTACGTTAAAGCGTTAAAGCGTTGAAGCGGCGGTGAAGACGACGACGACGTTCGAATGACGAATGACGCAAGAATGACGAAGATCAAATGGCGAAGATGCATTCTTCGAGTTTCGGTTTTCTTCCCCATTTTTCTTTCGATTTTCCCCGCGGCTCTTCAAGCGGCGGACAACGTCAGCATTCTCGGCAGCAACCCGAAATGGAACGTGCTGGAGAAGTATCAGGGAACGATCACGCACGATGAATTCAGCCGTCTGATACAGGATGTTTATTGCACTCACGGTTTCGCGCCCGATTTGGTCGAAATAAACGAGAAAACAGCGCGGGTCCCGATGAACCGTGAGTCGAGGAAATTTTTCACGCTGCGGTTCGCGGAGAACACCGCCGGACGCAAATCCGTGCCGCACCTCTGGCGGCCGGCGAGATCATTGCCGCCAGCGAGAGCAGAGAAACCTCTTTTCGGTTTAAGGATCGCGCTCGACCCGGGGCATCTCGGCGGGAAATGGGCGAAGATGGAGGAACGCTGGTTTCAGGTCGGCAATAGTAAACCGGTCGAGGAAGGCGATCTGACTCTGCGCGTAGCGCGATTGTTGGCCCCGCGATTGCGTGAACTCGGTGCAAAAGTTTCGTTCATCCGGAATAGCAACGAACCGATCACTGCGAAACGTCCCGAGGACTTTCGGGAACTCGCAAGAAAAATTCTGATCAAGAATGGCGTGCCCCAGCCGCGCGCCGACGTTCTGGATCCGAATGATCCTGCCAAGGAGCAAACGATTCGCTGGCAAAGCGAAATCTTATTTTACCGTTACAGCGAAATTCGACGGCGGGCTGCGCTGGTGAACTTCAAATTGCATCCCGATCTTGTGCTTTGTTTGCATTTCAACGCGGAAGGCTGGGGCGACCCAAACAATCCGACCTTGACCGACACAAATCATCTTCACCTGCTTGTGAACGGCTCGTATTTGGCGGAGGAGCTCGAATTTGACGACGAACGTTTTGAAATGATCCGGCGGCTTCTGAGCCGTGCTTACGAGGAAGAATTGCCGCTGGCGGACACGATTGGCGCGACAATGGCGCGCGAAACTGGTCTGCCAGCTTATCAATACCCTACGACGAATAGCACGACGAAAGTAGGCACAAGCGGTTATGTTTACGCACGCAATCTGCTCGCGACGCGGCTTTATCGCTGTCCCGTGGTTTATTGCGAGCCTTATGTCATGAACAGCAAGGACGCGTTCGCTCGTATCCAGGCCGGCGATTACGAAGGAGTGCGTGCGATCAACGGCGTGGAACGCAAAAGTATTTACCGCGAGTACGCCGACAGCGTTGTGGAGGGATTAATCGAGTATTATTCCAAAGCGCGTTGTAGCCGGGATCGTTGATCCCGGCCGCCGGAGTCAGCGACTCCGGTTACAGTTGTGCTACCGCTTCACGAATGTCTTCGAGTATCACATCCTGCGTTAGATGAGCTGCGCCGAAGCGCTGTGCCACAACGAACCGGATTTTTCCGCCTTGAAATTTTTTGTCGAACTTCAGCGCGTTGAAAATCTTTTCGCCTGGAAAATTTCGGGGCAAGCGCGTCGGCAATTTGAATCGCTGCAGAAGATCGACAACTGCATCGCGTTGATCCGACGCCAGCCCGGCCTTTTTAATCGAGATGGCGCATGCAGCGATAATTCCAAGACTTAACGCTTCTCCGTGCAGAAATTCGTTAAAGTCTCCCGCATGCTCGATCGCGTGACCAACCGTGTGACCGAAATTAAGAAGAGCGCGCTCACCAGTTTGGTCCCGCGCATCTTTCGCCACGATTTTGGATTTGATCTGGATATTGCGCTTGATCAGCCGCTGTAGGGCAGCCGCATCGGCTGCCTCCCAGCGTTGAAGTGTTCGGAACATTTTGGCGTCGGCGATGACGGCATGCTTGATGATCTCGGCGAAGCCTTGATTAAACTGACGCTTGGGCAGCGTTTTCAAAACATCGAGGTCGTCAATTACGAGTGACGGGTGGTGCACAGCGCCGAGCAAATTTTTTCCATCGCGCGTGTTCACTCCGGTTTTCCCCCCAATGGAGCTGTCCACCATCGCAAGCAGAGTCGTGGGAATCTGAATATGTGGAATGCCGCGGTGATAAATCGCTGCGACGAATCCGGAAATGTCCCCAATCACTCCGCCACCGAGGCCGATAACAAATGATTGTCGGTCAAGGCCCGCAGCGATCATCCGATCGCAAATCGCGCCGGCTTGCTCAAGCGTTTTCGACTGTTCGCCGGCTGGGATTGTGATCAGTGTCGGCCGAAAACCCGCTGACTTTAAAGTTTCCTGTACGCGCCTGGCGAAAAGCCGGGCAACGTTCTTATCCGTAACAATGGCGCACATCTTGCGGGGAAGATGCTGGCGCACACACGCCCCGAGTCGCTTGAGCAAACCTTCGCCGATAAGCACGCGATAACGCCGCTTACCGAGTGAGACGAAGGTGCTGGAAACCCGTTCTTCTATTGCGTCGGGTCCCAATGTTTCAGGCCGAGCGGATTGGACGTTGTGTCTTGAAATGTCCCGGGCGTGGTAGCCGGCCCGAACGTCATGCTTTCAGCGTGTAAGTCGCAAAATAGTACATTGATTTGCGTACCGCTGCGTTGCGTACCGACTGTCATTCCTGGGACTCCTCCGATGGGCAGATTTGGTACAGTTGTGGCCACGCCCGTCCACGAATTACTGAGAGCAGGATTTCCATTGTAATTAGGTGCCATCAGGATGGTGGATGACGGTGAGACGACCTTTGCCGTATTACCAGCGATCCCTGGAGAAGCTACATACATGTTCGCGTTGATGCCGTAGCTAACGGGGGCACTGTCTGTTTCAGAAGCGGCCCGCTTGTCAAAAGGCGATTGGAAAACTTTTTTGGTGGCGACGTACTTCGGATAAATTACGGGGCTTACGTTCGTGCCAATGCCCGGAGCAGCGTTTATTACCGGAAGAATGCCATCCTTGTCGTTGAGGTATGTTTGTGTCAGGAGGGCGATCTGTCGAAGATTGCTCAGATCCTTTGTTACTTTTGCGCGCTCAAGAACGCTATTGAAGGCTGGAACCGCAATCGCAGCCAGAATAATGATGGTCGCGATTACGACGAGCAATTCGATCAGGGTGAAAGCGCGAGAAAATTTCTTGTTCATCGGGGGGATCTCCTTAGGCAAGCGACACGATATTAGGTTTGAGGCGGGAGCGAAAGCGAAAAAGAGCCGCAAGAGCAAGATTGCTTGACAATGCGTTTTCCATTTTGTGTATGTAGGTTATGCCAGACCAAGAGCCTATTCCACCTCCGCCTTCGGCAGGTCCCGGGCCCGAGCCGGGCCCGCAATCGACATCGACCGGTTTGCCTTCGAACGTGGCTGCGGCGATTGCCTGCATTCCACTAATCGGCGGCATCATCTTTTACATTCTGGAAAAGCACGACAGTTTTGTGCGTTTCTATGCGATGCAGTCGATCATTTTCGGCGGGGCGTGGATTCTGTGCTGGATCGTCTATTTGGTTGCGCACACGATTCTGGGCTCCATCCCTGCGATTGGCCTCTTCTTCGCCATCATTTTAGGCATCGCTTGGGCGTTAATTAGCGTCGCGTTTCTGGTGATTTGGATTGTCACCATGGTGAAAGCGTTCACGAATGTGCGCTGGGACATTCCCTATATCGGGCCGATTGCACGCCAGCAAATGGAAAAAGTGTGATTTTGTAGGGCGTCTGTGTCAGACGCCTGACGCTTCACCGAAACGCCCTACAGTTTTTGTTTTCCGAGCAACTTTACGACCACCTCAGTCAATATGAGCTCGTGATCGAGCTGCGTGGTAACAAGCTGACGGTTTGCTTCCAGACACGCTCGCATGGCGTCAATTAATTGGTTGGTCTCGAAGTGATGCGCGTGCTGCGCTGCGATTCCAAGGGCATAGGCGTTGATCGAGCCGTCTTTCTTGCGCGGCAAATGTTCGGTTGCCTTTGCCGGCAAGCGATTGATTGCAGAGATAAACTGGAATGGCGAATGCGGACGCGGGAGGCGATGTCGTTCCATCAAATCTTTTGCAAGTAGTAAATTGCGGATCGTCGGGACAATGGCTGCCAACAAAATGCCGATGGCGCTTTCGCCTTGGTCCAGTAGGCGCCGAACGAGCGTAAGCGCGAGCTCGAGATCACGCATCGCCAGAGCGTTGCTCACCTCGAAAATGATGCCTGCGCGCGAGAGTGGCACGATTTCCCGGACAACATCGACATGAACTGCGCGATCGTTTCCCAGGAATGTGTCGATCTTCTCCAGCTCGTTCTCGATCTGGCGCGTGTCGCCCCCCGTTAGCAAGACAAAAAGATCGAGCGCGTCATCATCAAATTGGAGTTTTCGTTTTTTCGCGCGCAGTCGAACGATTTCGGTTGCTTCTTCTTCCCAACCGGCGCGCCCGGAGTCGAGCCTATCAAAAACCTGCAGCTCTGCTCGTTTAACCAACATTTTGTAAAACCCACGCCGCTTATCCACTTCGGTGGCGCTGATTAAAAACGTAACCTCGGAACCGAAACCGCGGTCGAGCAGTTCGGACAATTGTTCCAGCGCAGACTGAACTGCCGCTGAGCGCGCCTTTGGATCGTCGCTGAGAAAATTCGCATTCTTCAGCCAAACCACTTTTGTGCTGCCGAAAAAAGGCAACGTTTGCAGCGCCTCGATTGCTGATCTAATTCGCGCGGCGGCCTGCTCGGCGTTGTCTGCGGCGCCATCGATCACTTCCAACCCGAAGTCGCCTGCGCCTGCTGGCGTCAGGTTAGTCGCTAGCTCAGTGGCCACGCGTTTTACTTCCGCTTCATCCGAGCCGACGACCGCGTAGAGTTTTGCGCTTGCCGCTTTTGTTTTCGTTTTCGGCACGACACGTTTTTCGCATGCGTTGCGAACGTCGACAAGGTGGATCGGCTTCTCCGAAGACGATGGAGAATGGCGGCTGTGCCGCCTAGAATGGCAACGCGTTGAGGACAACGCGTTCCACCTACACACGCGAGCGGCGACGCCCGGCGTTGCGCGTGTATCTCACCGGCCTCCGCTTTGGCTCGATTTTCGAAATCCCGGCGCCGCTTTTCACTTCCATGATCTGATCGCGCAAAAGCGCTGCGCGCTCGAATTCCAGGTTTGCTGAGGCCTGTTGCATTTCCTCCTCAAGCTCACGCAGCAGCTCAGTCACGTTGAAATCGCCGCCAGCTTCGCGAATTACCGATGATTCAATTTCGCGTCCGCGCAAAATTGTGTGCAGACTCTCCTGTACGGCGCGCCGGACCGTTTGCGGCGTTATGCCATGTTTTTCGTTGTTATCCATTTGCTTGGCGCGCCGGTATTCGGAAATCGAGATGAGCGCCTCCATGCTTTGCGTGACGATATCGGCGAAGAGCACCACTTCTCCGTTCACATGACGCGCTGCGCGGCCCGCCGTCTGAATGAGTGAAGTCTGGCTCCGCAAAAATCCCTCCTTGTCCGCGTCCAGAATACAGACGAGTGAAACCTCGGGAAGATCGAGCCCTTCGCGAAGCAAATTGATCCCGACAAGGATGTCGAAATCCGCCGCGCGCAATCCGCGCAAAATTTCCACCCGCTCGATTGCGTCGATGTCGCTATGCAAGTAGCGCACTTTCAATCCAACATCGCGCAGATAATCGGCAAGATCTTCCGCCGTTCGCTTCGTCAGCGTTGTCACAAGAACCCGCTCGCCTTTTTCCACACGTTGACGGCAGAGCTCAATCGTCTCGTCGATCTGATTCCTGAGCGGCTTAAGCGTAATTTTGGGATCGAGAAGTCCAGTAGGACGAATGATCTGCTCGACGATGAGCGGCGCACCCGGCGTGTGCACATTGAATTTTTCCGGTGGATCATCGGTTTTTGAAATGTGGATCTCTGAATTCGGCGTTGGGCGTTGGGCGTTGAGCGTTGGGCGTTTTTCCCCTGCTACAGCAAACGGCACAAGTTCCTCTTCCCCAATCCGCTGCCGGCGATGCGGCATGTAACTCTTATTTCCAACTATGCTGTTTTGAATTTCAAATTCTGCCGGCGTCGCGCTCACATAGATGATTTGGTTCGTCATCTTCATGAACTCATCGAAATTGAAGGGGCGATTGTCGAGCGCGCTCGGCAGGCGAAAGCCGTAATTCACCAGCACGGTCTTGCGCGAGCGGTCACCTTCGTACATGCCGCCGATTTGCGGGATGGTTGCGTGCGATTCATCGATCACCACCAGAAAATCTTTCGGGAAAAAGTCGATGATCGTATAGGGCTTGGAGCCTGGTGGGCGCCCCGACAAATGGCGCGAGTAATTCTCGATCCCGTTGCAGAAACCCATCTCCTGCAACATTTCCAGGTCATATTCGGTGCGCATTCGCAGCCGTTGCGCCTCGAGAAGTTTGTTTTGCGATTCCAGTTCCACGATCCGTTGCTCCAGCTCTTCCCGAATCGTACGCAGCGCGCGATTGAGTTTGTCTGCCGGTGTCACGAACTGCTTGGCCGGAAAAAATGTAATGACATTCAGAGATTCGTGTGCGTGACCGGTCAAGGGATCGAACCGTCTGATCGCATCAATTTCGTCGCCAAAGAACTCGAGCCGAATCCCTTCTTCGTCGGCGCTGCCCGGATAAACCTCGACCACGTCACCGCGCACACGGAACCGGCCGCGCGCAAAATTGACGTCGTTGCGCTCGTACAACATGTCCACCAGCCGGCCGAGCACGGCCTCGCGCGAGATGTGCTGTCCGCGTTTCACAGTCAGCAACATCTGCTCATAATCTTCCGGCGACGTGATGCCGTAAATGCAGGACACGCTAGCCACGACAATAACGTCGCGGCGTGAAAGCAGCGCGCTTGTCGCAGCGAGCCGCAACCGTTCGATCTCCTCGTTAATCGAAGAATCTTTCTCGATGTAGGTGTCGGACCGAGGGATGTACGCTTCCGGCTGATAATAATCGAAGTAGCTGACAAAATATTCGACCGCGTTACGCGGAAAGAATTGTTTGAACTCTGAGTAAAGCTGCGCGGCGAGCGTTTTGTTGTGCGAAATGACGAGCGTCGGCCGATCCAGCTTCTGGATCACGTTCGCGATACTGAAAGTTTTACCCGAACCGGTGACACCGAGCAGCGTCTGATGACGATTGCCAGCCTCGACAGACTTGATCAGCTTTGCGATTGCCTGTCCCTGGTCACCGCGCGGTTTGTAGTTCGATTCGAGCTGAAACGGCATTTAATAATCTAGCACAAAAACGGCAGCGTAATGTTTGACGCACACGGACAAACCTCGGCTCGTTCTTGCACTGAGACGCAAGATCGACAATAAGCGGGAGTGATAAATCCGAAGCAATTCTTCTCCGAGCTGAAACGGCGCAATGTTTATCGCGCCGCCGTGCTTTATGGGATGAGCGCGTGGCTGCTCGCACAAATAACAACGCAAATTTTTCCGTTCTTCAATGTCCCAAATTCGGCGGTGCGCTTTGTCATCATCGCGCTCGTGCTTGGCTTCCCGATCGCGATGGCGGTGGCGTGGATTTACGAGCTGACGCCGGCGGGGTTCGTTCGCACCGAAGACGTCGATCCTGCCACGCAGCGTCAATTCGGGCGCAAAGTCGATTTTGTCATCATTGGCGTGCTCCTGCTGGTGATTGCGATCCTGGTTTACCAACGGTTGCCATTCCGCACCGAAAGCGAGGAAGCGATTCCGGAAAAAAGCATCGCGGTTTTGCCCTTTGCAAATTTTAGCGACGAAAAGGCGAACGCATTTTTCGCGGACGGCGTTCAGGATGATATCCTAACAAGTCTCGCCGAGATCAAAGACCTACGGGTCATTAGCCGTTCTTCGGTGATGCAATTCCGAGACGGCGCCACGCGCAATCTCCGGGAGATCGCGAAGATGCTTGGTGTGGCAAATATATTGGAAGGAAGTGTGCGTCGCGAAGGCGCCCGTGTCGTGGTCAACGTTCAACTAATCGATGCGCTGCACGATCGACATGTGTGGGCAAACCGTTACGACCGTACACTCGTCGATTCGCTTGGGCTGCAAGGAGAGCTGGCTGCCGAAATTGCCGATGCTCTTCGTGTCACTCTTAGTCCGGAAGAGAAAGCGCGGGTGGAAACGAAGCCGACACAGAACCCGGATGCATACGTGTTCTATTTGCGGGCAAATCAAATCTCGCGAAATCCCGATACGCTCCTGGAGGATTACAAGACCGCCGAGCAACTTTACATGCAGGCGATCGCGCTCGACCCGGGTTTTGCGCTCGCTCACGCCAGACTGGCCTCAGTTCGCGCGGAGATTTTCCATTTTTACGAGCCCACCGAGAGTTGGCCAACAAAAGCTCGCGCCGAGGCCGACACTGCTCTACGGCTCCAGCCAAATCTTGCGGAAGCGCACTTCGCGCTCGGCCAGTGCATTTACTGGATGGACCACGACTATGCGCGCGCTCTCGAACAATTCGAGATCGCTTCGCGTTTATCGCCGAGCAATGGAGATATTGGCCGTTTGATCGCGGCGATTAAACGCCGGCAAGGTAAGTGGCAGGAATCGCTGGAGGAATACGAGCGAGTAGCGAAGGTCGATCCGCAAAACCCGAATACCGTCCGCGAACTTATCTTTACAAACACCGCGATGCGCCGTTGGCCGGAAGCGGCGCGCTGGGGCGAGCGAATGCGCGCGATGGCTCCGGCATCGCTGGTGGCGAAGATCCAAAGTGGCTACGTCGATTTCTGGTGGAAGGGAGACACTCAATTGCTGAAGTCCCTCGTCAATCAAGTGCCCGCTGGTATCGATCCAGATGGCGAGGTCACCTCCGCTCGATGGGACGTCGCCATGCTGGGGCGCGATTATTCCGTGGCCAAAAAGGTTCTCGAGACTTCCTCAGCTAATGAGCTCTCTTATACGGCTGCGGGAACGACTCCGAAAAGCTTTTTCGAAGCCTGCATTTACCTCGCTCAAGGGGATAATGTAAATGCTCAGAAGGCGTTCGAGCTTGCGAGACCCGCTTTTGAAGTCTCCGTCAAAGACGCGCCGGCGAGCGCCGAACGGCACGCGATTCTCGGTTGGCTGTACGCGTTTATGGGGCGCAAAGACGATGCGATTCGCGAAGGACGTCGGGCGGTCGAGATCAAACCCGAATCGAAAGACGCAGTCGACGGCGCACTTATGAATGGTTATCTCGCTTTGATCTACGCTCGTATCGGCGAAAACGATCTTGCCATTCCTTTGATCGAACGTCTGCTAAAAACTCCGGGTGCTGTCGATAGCGCCGATTACAGCATCACCATCAACGATCTGAAATATCGATGGGAATGGGACCATCTTCGCCGCGACCCGCGTTTTCAGAAGTTGATTTCGTCCCCATGATCACGAGGCATGCCCGAAGGTGCTGCGCGAATGATTTCTAAGGGATCGGGTTAAGGTTGGCGTGGCAAATCCATTGCCAGCCATGCGTTCCTTTCTTCCACACGCTGAGACGCGGAGTCGGCTTCGTCGGCAATCGCTCAAGATCGATC
>QHOK01000278.1 GCA_003218755.1 Verrucomicrobiota bacterium | reverse complement strand
GCAGATGCGCATAAGTGGGATTCGTCACGATGCTGTTTAGGTAATTGGCTATCGCGCCGACATTCTTCGCGATCGACCATTCGTTATCATTGAGCACAACGATGAACCGCTTGGTATGCGCCTTAACATTGTTGAGCGCTTCGTAGCTGATTCCACAGGTAAACGCGGCGTCGCCTGCGACCACTACGATGTGCTCGTCGCCGCCGCGCAAGTCGCGTCCAACAGCCATACCAAGCGCCGCGGAAAGCGCGGTCCCAGCGTGGGCCCTGGTGACTCACATCCATCACGAAGCGGTCGCGCGGCGTGTCGAACACGCGATGCAACGCAATCGTCAGCTCAACTACCCCGAGATTCGGCCCGAGATGACCGCCAGTTTGCGAAAGGACTTTGATCAGTTCATCGCGGACTTCCTGCGCGAGCTGTGGCAGATCCTGTTCGCGAAGGGCCTTGATGTCCACCGGCGAGCGGATTCCATCGAGGAGACGCTTCGGCGTAGCTGTCGCCCCGGCAGTCTGAGAATTCTCAGAAGAGTTTGATTTCGTCATTTGTGCTTTCGGGTTCCTCGCCCCTTTTGTCTGTAGCAGCCGCTTCCTGCGTCGGCTCGAACTCTTTAACTACGGGTTTGCCTGCGCTGTTGCGCGCAATGATCTCGATCTTTTGCTAGGCATTGGCAAGCCGTTCCTGGCAAACTTTTACAAGGTTCATTCCTTCTTCGTAGCGCACGATCAGGTCTTCGAGCGGCAGTTTACCGGACTCCATCTGCTCGACAATTTTTTCGAGCCGATCCATCGCGCCTTCGAAGTTAAGCTCGGCGTCGCGCGGCTTGGGTTTGCTGCTCATGGGGAGAACGGGGAATTAAGCACAGGTTCGCTAGGAGAAAAAGGCCGACTTGCAGGTGATCGGACGCGGCCTGGTGTGATGAAATGGGAAATTTGCATTCGCGTTGATTGAAAGTGCGAGTCAATGTTTTCGCTCTTGAATACATGAAGAAAATGCCGGCATTTTCGCTCCCGTGGCGGCGTCGATCGAAGAATCCGAGCCAGATGGAATCATCTGCGACTCAGTTTTACGCCACGTGGGATGCCGTGGCGCGTTTCGCCCAGGAAATTCGAGCAAGCGATTTCATGGCGGAAATGATCCGGCGCCGCGACGCGTACGGCAGCGAAGGCGTGATGGGAGCGCTCGATTGCGCAACGCTTTACGGATTGACGCGCTGGCTCAGACCGGCCGTGGTGGTCGAGTCGGGGGGATTCATTGGGATGTCGTCAGCATTCATTCTGAAAGCGCTCGCAGACGAAGAGCTCACCAAGGCGAAGCTGTATAGCATCGAGTGGAGTGAAGAATGCGAGCATGGCGCCTTAATCCCGGAGGAACTGCGATCCGCCTCAGGCGGATTCGTCCCCATGCGCGGCAAAGTCGAAGATTTGTTGAAACGCGATCAACTGCCGCGATGCATCGACATGTTTTTGCACGACAGCTCGCACAGCTACCGGCACATGCTCTGGGAGTTTCGCCAATTCTGGCCCCGCCTGCGCGACGGCGGATTGCTCGTGTCGCACGACGTCCAGATGAACGCCGCGTTTCCAGAATTTGTGGCAAAGACGTACGCGCACGATAAAAAAACCGGACGCCGCGACGCGAAGCGCACCTCGCATTACGAGTGGGGCCGCTGGGGCTACATCGGTTTCGCGATTAAGAAAGTTAGTCGCTAAGATGTAATCGCGCGGAATTACGCGGATAAAACGGATTGGGGAGCGCACCCGTCTCGCGTGCCGGTTCCGGCACCACCCACGCCGAAACCTCACAATAGGGCGACGCACGTTTTAGAAATTGAAACTGAATGACCGCACGGGGAGGCGAAGTCATTTTTAAACGCGATTTGAAGATCATTCGTGGTACTGGACCGAAAGACCAGTGCAGGCGATAAAGGAACTTGCGGATCCGCGGCCTTCTATTGGGAAGTTGAGAAACTGTCGTTGCCACCACGGTTGAGCGGAAAAGTAATCACGACGTTGTCTGTCGCGCGAGTCATTG
>QHOK01000034.1 GCA_003218755.1 Verrucomicrobiota bacterium | reverse complement strand
GTGGTGTGAGCGTGTCGAGACGGGCGCGGATTTCGGAAAGTTTGGCGTGTTCCCGGCGAGCGACAGTGTCTCTTTCAATAGCTGCGCGAACCGCTGTGAGCAGATCTTTGTCCTTCACGGGCTTCGAAAGGAAATCAAACGCGCCCTGTTTCATCGCCTGCACACTCTTCGAAACATCACCGTGGCCGGTGAGAAAAATAATCGGCAGGATGCTGCCTTTCTCGTTGAGCGCAGTTTGAAGCTGGAGGCCGTCGAAGTCAGGCATAGCCATATCAAGCACGAGGCATCCGGGCGTGGCTGGATTGTACTGCGCAAGAAATTCCCTGGGTGACGCAAAAATGGCCACGGCAATGCCAGCCGAACGCAGCAAACGCGACACGGCTTTTCGTACCGCTTCATCGTCGTCCACGACAAATACAGTGTGGCCAGCGGGAGGAGGCATTAGTTAGTCAGTAATCACTGCCTGCTTTCCCACCCCAACGATGGGCAGGCTGAAATGAAAGGTCGCGCCGCAGCCGGCATTATTCGTGGCCCAGATTTTCCCCCGGTGGGCGTCAATGATGGTGCGGCAGACGGAAAGGCCAAGTCCCATTCCCTCCTTTTTCGTGGTAAAGAAACGCTCGAAGACTTGTTGCATTTTTTCCTCCGGAATGCCGCTACCGCAGTCGGCAACGGATACCTGCACTGCGCCGTTCTCCCATTGAGAAGCGATGAGCAGTCGGCGCTCCGAAGAATTGTAATCACCCATCGCTTCGCAGCCATTCAGCGCCAGGTTAAGCAATACCTGTTGAAGCTGGACCCGGTCGCCGGTGACTGCGGGCAAATTCTGCGCGAGGTCAGTATCCACGGTTACGTTTCGATTGATGAGATCACTGCGCATTAGTTGCACGACGTCCCGTATCGCTTCGTTCAGATCGACGTCATCGCAGTGCTTTTGAGGTTCCCCTTTTTTTAGCAGCTGGCGCAGGCCGTGGATGACTTCGCCGGCGCGTTGGTCCTGGGTTACAATGTCATTGAGGATCTCGCGTACCTCATCAAGATCGACATCGTCATCGGCCAGGAATCGCTGGGCGGCCTGAGCGTTACTGAGAATAGCGGTGAGTGGGTGGGTTAGCTCGTGCGCAAGCGAGCTGGAAAGCTCCCCAAGCGCGGTCACACGCGCAAGGTGCGCCAGGTCGTGGCGCTGACGCGCCGCCTCTAATTCGGCCAGCTTCCGCTCAGTGATGTCAACAATGGAAGCCAACACGAGCAGCCCTTTAGATGTGTGAATGGGACTAAGCCCGATTTCGACCGGTACCTCGCTTCCGTCTTTGCGTCGCCCAAAGAGTTCCCGGCCTGCGCCCATCGGGCGAGCTTGGGGGTCGCAAAGGTAATCGTGCCGAAAGCCTCGGTGGCCAGACCGGACCCGCTCGGGAACAAGCATCTCAATCGGACGGCCAAGGAGTTCCTCGCGCGGGTAGCCGAATGTCTTCTCCGCCTGTTGATTCGCCAAAGTGATCTGGCCTTCCTGATTTACCATGATCATTGCGTTCGGGGCTGCTTCGACCACCCGGCGGAAGCGTTCTTCGCCGATCTGCAACTCCGACGCGAGATGCGCCGCTCGAACCGCGTCGTCGCTTAACTGATAACCAAGCGCGACGACGATGCCCAAATATGCGAAGCTGCCGAAAAACGGGGCCTGGATGATTCCCCAGACCACCAACGCGAACTGCGCCATCACAATCGCGCCGAAGAAGGTTGTAGTGCCGCCGACGATCAATGCGCGCTGCCGATCGCCCCGCCGCCAGACCGTAATCGTGGCATCAGCGAAAAATACAAGGAGCAGCAGCAAAGTTACCTGGTTGAGTAAGCTCCAAGGATTCGGAGTGCCCAGCGCAATCGAAGCCTCCTCTCCGCCCCAGGAGAGCTGCCGAAGGGCGGTAATTTCCAGGTAGTAGAGATTCGGCGTAAAGACAAAATTGAGGATCAATGTCAGGGTCTTCAGGCTGCAAGCACTCCAAGCCAGCCATGATCGTCCCGCGCGTAGATAAAGCCGGGTAAAGCCGACGAGCGAAAGAACAAGCACCCACACCGGCAGCGCCCGCCAGCGCAGGATTGCACCATATTCCTCAGACGTATCGGCACGGATTAACTGCAACTCAAATACGGCAATGAAAGCAGCAGCAGCAGCGATACAGGAAAATATTAGATACAACCAGCTTTCGCGCTCTCTGCTCCAAACGGCCAGATACATCACCGCAAGGGTCAAACATGCACCCACATTTATCGACCAGAGAACGGTGATCCAACTCATCGGATAGTAGCGATAAGCTATGAGGTTTTATTTGTTAGTTGGATCGCGAACCTAACAGAAGGCCATTTGCCAACGGGAAACCGAGTCACAAATGCGAATCTCTTGATCCGGGGCAGCTTGATAATTCCTCTTTTGTTAAAAATTCCCCGTTTAAACATCTTCTCCGAAAACTGCGAAGAGAAGTTCTCAAAAAATGAACAATTCTCTTCTCGTCCATTGTTCACCTGCTCCCCCGGAAATAGCGGAATGAAGTTCCCAAAAGGATTCCGCTTCGTCCAAAAATTCGAATGAATTGCTTGCCTGGGTCGGAACACCTGTGTCGTAAATGGCGTGGATTTTTATCGGGTTTGAACGCTTTGTAAAGAAAAAATCTGTGGTCTTCCGGATAGGGACGCTCCCTGATTTTTTGGCGGCAATTCCCCTAGGGGGTTATGTGAACAGGCGTGAACGGGTCTCTGTTCTTCGTCTGAGAAAGGTCTCTTAGGTGAACGGCTTTGGCGATGTTAAACCACGAATTAACACGAATAGACACGAATGAGAAAGAGCAGACAACCGCGGATGACGCGGATGACACGGATCGGAGGAGAACGGTTGGCGTTCGGCGCGGCTAACGCCCTACAACATCCGTGAAATCCGTGAATCGAGCTGCCGGGAGCAGCGACACAGAAGGTAAAGCCGCGAGGGGTAGCGGCGAGCGAGTTGGGAAAGGAGCGAGTTTCAAATCCGTGGTTGAAATCACTGGCGTCCGCCGCGGCGGACGGCCTACAAGATTCGTGTTAATTGGTCCGGCAGCTGCCGGATTCGTGGTTAAATCTTATTTCAGAAAGAGATTCATGCCGTCGAGATCGATGATGGCATGACAGATGTACAGCGTATCCATCCCCAAGATCCCGCTGATTCTGGTGCTACCCTGCTGCAATGCGAAATTAGGTAACGCAGTCACGCCAAATTTCTCTGGCGGCACTTTGAAATTGCCAATCTTTAGATCCTTGATTTGCGCGGCACCGATGTGCTGCGCCGTGCCGCTGGCAAAATGCGCGGACACCCGCGTTGGTTCCGACGCAATTCCCAGCGATTTAAAGAGAGTCTCGTCGAAAGTAGTGACAAATGCGCCCGTATCGACGAGCAGACGAGCCGGTTGCCCGTGAATCGAACATGGCACGCTCAGCGCGCCGTTTTCCCCTCGACGCAGGGGAATCCGAGTGAATTTTTCTGATGCCGCGACAGAACTGAGGTTCATCTGCCGCGCCTGATCAAGCTTGAAGAAAATAAGTTTGGTTCGGCAATTAATTACCGCTTTGTGACCGAGCAGAATGTCCAGACCAAGAACGCCATCAACGTGGCCGTTGCCGGTGTCGGAGTGGATTGAACTGCGCAGCGCGACTGGACTGCTGCCAAAGTTCATGCTGCCGGCAGTGAGATTTTGCGCATAGCCCACGGGGAGGTCCTGGCCATTAATTTGGCTGAACCGGATATAGCGCAGACCGCGCTGCGATGGTCGTACGCCGAAGGACTCGGCTGCGTTGGCATCCAAGATGAGTTGGCTCGCGCCGGTATCGACCAGCAGATTCGCGCGCTGGCCATTGATTTGGACGGACATGATCATCTTGTTCAGAGGACCGTAGTGAACTCGCACGGCTTTGTATCCGCTTAACTGCGGTAGTGAAGTGTGCTTGGACGCGCCAAAGATCGAAAACGGTACACCCGCGAGAAGGCTAAGCATCAGCATGCTCGTAGCTTTGCAGCGGAGCGTTAAAGCGACGCGAGGACGCGTGCGCAATCCCAAAGCTCGCGCGAAATAAAACAACCCGCTGCGATGGATTTCGCACGAAGTGCTTTGGAGTGCGATGCGTCTTCGCATCGCTTTCATTCTTTTGATGTCATGGTCTTGTGCGCACTTGGACACAGTCGAATGTACGGTACACGCTGGTGTGCGCCGCGCTTTGCATATTCATTACAGCCCGGTTGGGCAATCGATGAACGCGCATGGAATTCTGAATCGTTTCGACAAGTGCGCAGCCAGCGCTTTTACGCCGAAGACTTCCGTGGCGTAATGTCCACCGAGCAGAAGATTCATGCTGAGTTCTTCGGCGGCAACGACTGCCCAGTGCGGAGCTTCGCCGGTGATAAACGTGTCGATGTTTTCCTGCGCGGCCCGGTAGATTTCTGAGCCGGCGCCACCAGTCACAACGCCGATCGTGCACGTTTGCTTCGGACCAAAATCAAAAACTTTTATCGGGCCACTGAGTGCTTTCCGCAATTTACGAATGAGTTCGCTGCGCAGCATCGACGTGCGCGCTTTCAGACCGAGCGGCTGCCCTTTTTCTTCCAGAAATGGCTGCGCGGATTTCAGTCCAAGGGCGACGACGAGCTCTGCGTTGTTGCCAACTTTCGGATGGATATCCAGAGGAAGGTGCGCGCTGTAGAGCGCGATGTCGTTTTCAAAGGCGAGCTGCAGTTGCCGGCGGAGCGCCCTTCTCACTGGTTGCAAGCCGGGCCAGAACAACCCGTGGTGCACGATTAAAAGATCGACGCTTTTCCTTGCGGCCTCGGTCAGAACGCGCGTCGAAACATCGACTGCGGCGCCGATTCGCGTGACTCGTCCTGAATTTTCGATCTGGAGACCATTGAGTGCGTTGTCCCAATCGCCTATCTCGCGAATACGCAAAAAATCGTCCGTATAAACGACAATTTCAGAAAGCGACGCCATGATAATGACCAAGTCTCTCGTACAATTTTACAATGTCCGAGTCCTTCAAAGACTTATTTTAACATCGAGGCGGATTCGGAAGAAGTACGCTTTACGCACCCGATCGAAAGCGGCGAGGACGAGCGCGTACTCCGAAAGTCCCGCGACTGCGGGACGAAATAGCAACAGTCTTCAACGAATTTCGTACGCCGTGCCTTGTTTACGTGGCGATTTGAATTCCTAGGCAATGTTCCAAACTTAAGATTGATGCCACGCCTTTGGCGCTTGCATCCGTGTAATCCGTGCAATCCGTGGTCGTCTTTCACTGAGTTCTCTTTACTTGACGAATTCCGCCTGCCTTGTGACCTTTAATGTTTGAAATGAGCGTAGAGTACACGGACGCGCCACCCACTCGCGCCGAATCGAGCGCGGGAGATAAAATGCCGTGTCCCTACTGCGGGAACCTCCTGCCCAAGGATGCGAAAAGCTGTGACCGATGCGACTGGACACGCGCGGCGACGACCGAGACTGCGGAAGGCAAAGCTAGCGACGCAGTCGCGGTTATCCTCAGCATCATTCCCGGTCTGGGACATATCTACAAAGGACATAAACTGGCAGGTTTTTTGTGGATGGCTGGAGCTGTTCCTGTGGGAATTTTCGTCCTTCTGGCCGCTATCGCCTCTGCCGGATTCGGCATCGGGCTTTTTTTCTTTTATCTCATCGCGGTAATGCTTCACGCGTATGCAGTAGACGATCGCGTCGCACCGCCGAGAGAAGACGAAGGCGAAGAATATTAAGATCGTTAGAGCGGTAAACGTTGTAGGGTAGCGCACGCGTCTCGCGTGCTGGTTTCGGCGTCACGCCGAAACAGGCTTTCAAACGATTTGCAACTCGCCATGGATTTCGCGCACCCAGAAAAGTTCGCGATGGCGAGGACGCCCTCGCCAGCACGCGAGACGCATGCGCTACCCACAATTCCGCGGATCACGCGCGGCCCTTAATCGATGCCTTCGGTCGCACTCCGAAAGCTGCGCGAAACGGTCGGCACCACCATGAATTATCCAGAAACCGCGCGATGAATCTCTTCCAAAATTTCGCGCATGCCATAGCGAAATCTCCAGTTCGGATAATGCGACTGGAACTTTCGCACGTCACTGATCCACCAGATGTGGTCGCCGATGCGGTGGCTTTCCTCATAGGTCCAGTTTAATTTTTTGCCGCTGATCGCTTCGCACATGTCGATGGCTTCCAGCATCGAACAGTTGCTATGGCGGCTGCCGCCGATGTTATAGACTTCTCCAGCGCGTGGTGCCCGAATGAATTCGGCGAATGCTTCGACCAGGTCGAAACTGTGGATGTTGTCGCGCACTTGTTTGCCTTTGTAACCGAAAACGCGGTAAGGCCTGCCGGTCACAATGCAGATCATCAGATAGGAAAGAAAACCATGCAGTTCCGTTCCAGCGTGTGCAGGTCCGGTGAGACAACCGCCACGGAAAGATACCGTGGGCATTCCGAAATAGCGCCCGTATTCCTGAACGAGAATGTCCGCGGCGGCCTTGGACGCGCCAAAGAGGGAATGCTTCGTGTAATCGATGCTCATCGTCTCGGAAATGCCGGGCGCGTATTCGTGGCCCGGCTCGATTTCCCAGCGTTTCTCCAGTTCGCGCAGCGGCAACCGATTCGGCGTGTCACCATAGATTTTGTTAGTCGAAATAAAAACAAACGGCGCCTCCGGCGAAAACTTTCTCGCGGCTTCCAGCAGATTTAGCGTGCCATTGGCATTGACAGTAAAATCAGTTTGCGGATCGCGAGCTGCCCAGTCGTGTGACGGTTGCGACGCGGTGTGCACAATCACTTCGATCGAGCCGCGATGCCGTTTGAATAGCTCCGTCACTGCAGCGGCGTCGCGAATGTCCAGGTCGTGATGCTCGTAACCGGAAACATTCGCAATCAAGTCGTCGCGCGTTTTTTTGGTAGAAGCTTCGGCGCCGAAAAATTTCGCGCGCATGTCGTTATCGATCCCGATCACGCGCGCGCCCTTGCCTGCAAAACGCTTGACGGCTTCCGAGCCAATTAGTCCGGCCGAGCCTGTAACGATGATCGTGCGCATCAAATCGCAGCAGCGCAGGCGACTACTCCCCGATCATCCATGTCACTTCTCCTGCAGAAGGGTCCACGCGCGCGGCGGGCAACTCCCGGTCACCGTCTAAGACACGCTGGATTAGGCCAGGGTTTTTTGTCGCACCTACAAGGAACAATATGTGCCGTGCGCGATTGATGAGCGGAAATGTGAAGGTCAATCGCCAGGCGTTCAGCTTAGGAACAAAGTTTGCGACGACGAGCCGTATCGTCTCTTCCAATGCGGCAGTTCCAGGAAAAAGCGATGCCGTATGACCATCATCGCCCAAGCCGAGAAGAATCAGGTCGTGCCGGTAAATTGGTTCGCTGCGTTGACTGGCCATGCGGTTGAGATGGTCTTGATACTCCTGGGCCGCAATTTGCGGATCAATTTCGCCGCGCATCCGCAGAATCGATTCTTCAGGAACCGCAGCAGGCGCCAGAAGAGTTTCCCAAGCCATCCTGAAGTTGCTCTGTTGATCGTCCGGTGGCACGCAACGCTCGTCTCCGAACGTGATACGAATCAAGTCCCACGGAAGATCATGCCCGACCGCGGCAAGCCGGCCGTAAATCGGCTGCGGAGTGTTCCCGCCCGAAAGCGCAATCCGGAATTCGTTACGTTCGTTAATAGCTTTGCGCGCCTGTTCAAGAATGAAGTCAGCGGCGGCGGCGGCGAAGTTCTTTGTTCGAATCACTCTAGGCTCAGATTTCATGAGTGAAATACGCTCTTTAATTGCGCCAGGCACAATCAGTTGATTCATTCGCCTCTGCCTTTCGAAGGGAGAGGGCCGGGTGAGGATTCAGCATTAGCCTTTGCGCACCCCTCACCTTAATCCTCTCCCCTTCACAAGGGGAGAGGCGGAATACAGACTGCGCGAAATGGCGAGCATCAAATCGCGCAATGTGATTGGCCGCGCTTTTGCAAATAACGCTGATGATATTCTTCCGCACGCCAAAACTTCGGTGCGGCTTCAATTTGCGTTACGACCGGCCGATTGAAGCGACCGCTCTTTTCCAGTCTTTCTTTCGAAGCCATGGCTGTCGCCTCTTGCTCGGGCGAATGGTAAAAAATCGCCGAACGGTATTGGGTTCCGACATCTGGTCCCTGCCGGTTCAAGGTCGCCGGATTATGATTCGACCAGAAAACGTCCAGAAGTTCGTCGTAACTGATCTGCGACGGATCGAATTCCACCTCCACCACCTCAGCGTGCCCAGTCCTGTCGGTGCAAACATCTTCATACGTCGGATTCTCCTTAATCCCACCTGCGTACCCGACCGCTGTGGACCGAACGCCCTTCAAATTGCGGAAAGTTTCTTCCACTCCCCAGAAACAACCTGCGCCGAATGTGGCCTTCTCCATTTGCATAGGTAGATCATGGTGTGATTGCTCGCGCCGCGCAACAACGCGCTTGTTGCCATTCGCTGCTTGACTTGCCAGCCTCGCTCTCGTTTCCATAGCCCTTAAGTCCAATAGCAATCCAATGCCACGGCTGCGACTATTGGATTCCTTAACCGAATGAACACCTCTGCCACTACTCTCCAGCAAATGCGTCCGCTGCTGCCTGTTCGCCTGCTAAATGGATGTGGCGCACTACTGGAAAAAAAGCGAATTCCATCCTCCCGGCCGCTTGCCGTTGATTTAATCAAGACCGCAAAGCGACGCTGCCGCTTCGATGACTTCGGGGAAGGCGACTTCTTTGAAGCGCTTTCGCGCTTGCTCGAATCCTGCCAGCGCGAGGCACGCCTGAACCTGATTGGAAAAATTGCTCTCAGGACCGATGTCTTGCAGACGTTGTGCTCGCGCTTGCAGATGGCGCGGGACCGGCGTCTCTATCCCAAGATCCCACACCAGGAAATCCGCGAACCGCTCTTTATCGTAGGATTGCCTCGCAGTGGTACGACCCTGTTGCATAGTCTGCTCGCCGCGGACCCGGAGCATCGATGTCCACTCATGTGGGAAGTGAGGTCGCCATCTCCACCTACTCTCGCCGATGAGAAACGCCGAATTCAGCGCGCGACGAAGAGTTGTAGCTTCTTCAATTGGCTCGCACCTACTTTCCGCTACGTGCATGCAGTGGGTGCAGAAGTTCCGCAGGAGTGCATCAGTCTTATGACTCCCACATTCATGAGTGATCAGTTCGATGCGATGTACTATGTGCCGTCTTATCGAGCTTGGTTTTTTCAGCAGGATCTTCGGCCTGCATATGAATATCATCGCCGGTTTCTTCAACATCTGCAGTTTCGGCGGGCGGCCCGCCGTTGGATTTTGAAAGCGCCTACTCACATGTTTGCGATGCCAGCATTGCTGTCCATCTATCCGGATGCGCTGTTCGTGCAAACCCACCGGACGCCGGTCGATGCGATGGCTTCGGTATCAAGTCTCGTGACTATTCTTCGCAGCGCCTTTAGCGATGCCGTCGATCCCATTATGGTGTGCCGTGAGGCAATCCATTACTGGTCCGAAACCATGCACAAATTTTTGAATGAACGCGATCGACTGGCCAGCAACCGCATTTGCGACGTAGAGTATGACGAAATTTCGCGCGACCCCATCGCCGCAGTCAGACGAATCTACGACCATTTTGGCTGGTCGTTGTCGCAAAACGCAGAGCAACGCATGCGCACTCTGGTTGCAAGCCACGCGGAGAGGCAACCTGGCAATCATCGATATCATCTATCGCAATTTGGTTCTTCTGCGGAGGAAGTTCTCGATGCGTTCGCGCCGTATTGTCAGCGATTTGGCTTATCCGGGTTGGACGGCGAGAAACTCTCATCATCGCGTCAAGCCTCCTCGTTTCCAGAAGCACAAAGGCGTTCTGGCTTTCTTTCATTTACCGGAAAGAATGCTGAAGCTGGTGGGTAAGCTGCCTGGAACAGACGCTCTCTAGGTAAGTAGTCAGCATTCCAATGACGCGCCGGGTTGCCTGATCTGATGGAGAAGGGAAACTTCGCGCATGACCTTTGAAGTTCGCCGCGTGATTCGTACTAGTCATCCTAGCTTGCCAGGGCATTTTCCGGGCACACCTCTTGTACCGGGCGTGGTGATCCTCGACGAAATGTTCGCAGCGTTGCTTGAGTGGCGCAAAGATTGTCAGCTTACCGGAATACGGACCGTTAAGTTTCTCGCGCCACTCAAGCCTGAACAGCCGTTCACGATCTGTTTTTCCGCGAGTCGTGACCGCCCGGGCGAAGTCAATTTTTGCTGCCGCGTCGAAGACCGCATAATAGTTGAAGGTCGACTTGAAGTTTGTTGGGAGACACAATGACTTCGTGAACGCGGTATTATTTGACGCGCATAAGTTTGAAACCCGACCGAGCGATCCGCGCCTGGCTCAGTGGCTCCAGCAATTCCCGCCGGCGGTTTTTAGCGAACGCTTGTATCAAAGCATTGAACTGATGGAGCGCTACAGCATCGAACTGGCTGTTGATCTATCGCGCCAGTTGAATCTCGTAGACCAACTCGGCGACTGGCGATCAGCCGATGACCTCTGTCATCTGCTGTCGTTTCAGCCGCGTTTCAAGTTCGCCTTGCGCTGGATCTTGGAACGTCTGGTCGAAAGTGGCTGCGCGGAAGCGCGCACCGACGGAAACATTCGCGCTTATCGTCTGCGTCACGCGCCGTGGGAGCCGGATCTCAAGAGCTTCCATGCAGTAGGTCTAACTATTGATCCCGCCAACGCGGCAACCCTGGATTTGCTAGATCACGCCGCAAGCCTGTATCGCGCCGCTGCCACTGGTCAGCAAAGTAGTGATCACAACTTGCTCGGACCACGAGGGGTGCCACTTTGGCTGAATTATTTTCATAATGATAATTTAACTTACGCGGTGAACAATTGGGTGGGTGCGGTGTTAGCCGCTGATCATCTTTCCATACGGCGCACGTTCCGGATCTTAGAACTTGGCGCCGGCACCGGTAGCGCCAGCGAAATTTTGCTGCAGTTACTCACAGAACGCGACCTTTTGCCACGGATAGAACGCTACCTCATTACGGAGCCAAACGCGTACTTTCGGCGCTGCAGTCAACGTAAACTGACATCGCACTATCCAAATCTACCGCTGGAATGGGCCCCGCTAGATCTCGATTTGCCGTGGAAGACTCAAGGCATCACTTCGGGAGAATTCGATCTCGTATATGCCGTTAACGTGATGCATATCTCCAAAAATCTGTTGTTTAGCTTGAATGAGGCCCGCTCGGCCTTGGCCACCGATGGCTGGCTTGTGATCGGCGAATGCGTGCGGCCTTACGATAATCAACCAATTTATCCGGAATTGATGTTTCAGATTCTGGACAGTTTTACAAATGTCGAGACAGATCCAGAAGTTCGCCCAAATCCTGGGTTTCTAACTGCAGAGCAGTGGCGCCGCGCTTTTTTGCGCGCAGGTTTCAGGCACGCCAAAATCGCGCCGGACATCGACCGCATTCGCGAGATCTATCCGCATTTTTTCACCGGTGCGATTTCTGGACAAAATACCGTACCCGCAAATGATCCCGGAAGTTCTCGGGACTAAAGCTTCGGACGCAGATCGATGGACGACGTTGCCGGAACGCGGCACGCCGGCTTCGCTGCGGGTAATCGCCTCGATCGCAGTGCACATCGGACGCTGGGCAGCAAGGCTGCTGCTGTGCCCAATCACACTTTATTTTGTGATCACCGCACATGCCGCCCGTCGGATTTCTTACCAATACTTGAAGCGCGTGCGTGGCGATTCAGCCCGCTGGTGGAATGTCTTCCGACATTTTCATTGTTTCGCGGCAACAATTTTGGATCGCGTTTATCTGCTGCGCGGTGAATTTGAGCGCTTTGGCGTGACGGTTCACGGGAAGGAAATCTTGCAGCGCCATATCGAAAGCGGCAAAGGCAGCATCCTCTTAGGCTCACACCTCGGCAGCTTCGAGGTATTACGCGCTTTGGGAGTAATGCAGCGCAGCTTTCCGCTGAAGGTGTTGATGGACACACTGCACAACCAAAATATCACGCGGTTTTTTGACGCGCTAAACCTGAAAATTGCTGGAACGGTTATCGCACCCGATCGACCGGACACCCTGATAAGGGTCAAGGAAAGTCTGGATGGTGGTTATTTTGTTGGGATGTTAGGCGACCGGGTTTCCGGCGGCGACAAGACGACGAAATGTCAATTTCTCGGCACGCCAGCGACGTTCCCAGCCGGCCCGGTCCTGCTTGCTGCCATGATGAGTTGCCCCGTCATTCTGTTTTTCGGCCTCTATCGCGGCGGGAACCGCTACGAAATTTACTTCGAACATTTTGCCGATGAGATTGTTTTGGATCGAGATCGTCGCGCCGAAAACATTCAGCTCTGGATGCAGCGTTACGTCGACCGCCTGGAGCATTATGCGCGTCTTGCACCTTACAACTGGTTTAACTTCTATCCGTTTTGGGATTAGGTTTCGCCACGTTAAAGCTTTAAATCGTTAAAACGTTAAATCGCTGAGATACTGATTCGTCTGTCGTTAATCCGTTTTAACCTCGTAACGTTTTAACGAATCACTTCAGCCCCATGCACATTAACAAAGCGGAAATTCGCACGTTACTTCCCCACTCTGGTCTGATGTGCCTCTTAGACGAGATCACGCAGTGGGACGACCGATCAATTGTGTGCATCACTAATAGCCATCGTGATCCGGCTAACCCACTGCGCCGCGACGGACGTTTATCGGCCCTGCATGTTTTCGAATACGGCGCGCAAGCCGCGGCAGTGCACGGCGGGTTGCGAGCCCGCTCGGTAGGTACAACGGCGGCTCCGGGTTATCTGGCCGCCCTGCGAGATGGACGGTTGCACGTATCAAGGTTGGATTACATTCATTTGCCGCTTCGGATTTGCGCGACGCGTCTCTTCGGCGATCGCGCGAACACGGTTTATGAATGCCTTATCTCGGCCGCCAATGTTCTTGTAGCAGAGGGACGTATTATCATCGTGGAACGTGATGTGCAACGTGCTGCGTAGCGCACGCGTCTCGCGTGCTGGCGAGCGCGTCCTCGCGATCGCGGACTTTTCTCTCGACTTCGCGAGCGGCCAGGGGAGCAATTCACAGAGAAAGTTCGTTTCGGCGCGACGCCGAAACCAGCACGCGAGACGCGTGCGCTACCCGTGCCGCGCTGGGACGCGTCACATCACGATTCCGCCATCGACGCACAGCACCTGGCCAGTGATGTAACCGGCTTCTGCGGACGCGAGGAACGTCACCGCACTGGAGATATCTTCAGGCGTAGCGGTCCTTCCGAGCGGAATTTTAGCATGAATCGTGTTCTTGATTTCGTCGGATAGTCCCGCGGTCATGTCGGTAGTAACAAAGCCCGGGGCCACCGCGTTGACAGTGATATTGCGGCTAGCTAACTCGCGCGCGAGTGACTTGGTAAGCCCGATCAAGCCTGCTTTGCTCGCGGCGTAATTTGTCTGCCCGGCATTGCCCATCAGACCGATGACCGAGCTGATATTGATGATGCGGCCGCTGCGTTGTTTGGTCATGGCGCGAACAATCGCCTGGGTAAAACTAAATGCGCCGCGCAAGTTTGTGTTCATGACGGCGTCCCAATCTTCCAGCGACATCCGCATCGCAAGCGCATCGCGCGTCACCCCAGCGTTATTAACCAGGATATCAGCCCTGGCAAAGTCGTCGAGAATCCGGGCACCGACTTTTTGGACCGCTGCATGGTCTGCAACATCGACCGCGTAAGCTTTCGCTGCATCACTGCGCATTCCATTAATCTGGTCCGCAACCGTGTTCGCGTTTTCCTCCGTTCGGCTCACGCACGCCAACCGCGCGCCTTCATTTGCAAACCGTAACGCGATAGCGCGCCCGATCCCGCGCCCAGCTCCTGTGACGATCGCAACTTGATTTTCAAATCTCATCTCACTTTCCATTCTTCGATAAGCTCGCCAGATCGTCGATCATCCCCGCTACAGCACTACTCCGTAGCGGCGCTGACGCCGCCCGAATTCTTCCACGGCGGCAAAGAGATCTTTCTTTGTGAAGTCAGGCCACAGTTTGGGAGTGACGTACATCTCAGTGTAAGAAGTCTGCCATAGAAGGAAGTTGGACAAGCGCATTTCGCCGGAAGTGCGGATAAGAAGGTCCGGATCGGGATAATACCGCGTGTAAAGATGTTTGCTGAACATCTCCACGTCGATCATTGCCTTATCGATATGACCAAGCTCAATCGCGCGGAGCAAACTTTTGATGCCGTCAATGATTTCGAGACGGCCCCCATAACTCAGAGCCAAGATAAGAGTCAAACCGGTGTTGCCAGCAGTTTGCTCGATGGTTTTGTGGAGTTGTTCCTGCGAACTTTCCGGCAGATCGGTCAATCGCCCAATTGCTTGAAGACGCACATTTTTCTCGATTAATTCCGGCGTTTTCTCTTTCAAAAATTTTTCCAGCAAACGCATGAGTGCGATGACTTCGCCTTTCGGGCGCTGCCAGTTTTCGGCGGAGAAAGCGTAAAGAGTCAGGCATTCCACTTTTAATTCGCCACAGCCTTCCACGCATTCGCGAACTGCCTGCGCGCCGGCCTCGTGACCCTTGATGCGCGGCAATCCGCGCGCCTTCGCCCACCGGCCATTGCCATCCATGATGATCGCGATGTGACGGGGAACGTTTTTCACGCTCGGAAAACGGACTACAAGACTATTGTCTCACCGCGTGCCGGGCCGACGCTGGCCATCGACAATTTTGCTCCGGTTAAGTCGGAGATGTACCTGACGTATTTCCTCGCTGCCGAAGGAAGCTGCGAAAAGGTTCGCGCCGCATCAGTAGGTGCGTTCCAGCCACGCACCTCCTTATAAATCGGTTCGCAATTGGCCAACTGGCTCGCGTCGCACGGCGGAACATCCAGACGTTTTCCATTTAGGCGATAAGCGACACAAACTCGGATCGGATCGACGTGGTCAAGTCCGTCCAGGTTGGTGACGGCCAGCTCGTCAATTCCGTTGATCATCCCCGCGTAACGAGTGGCGACGGCGTCGAACCAGCCGCAGCGGCGTTTGCGCCCCGTTGTCGCGCCAAACTCGCGTCCCAAGTTATGAAGCATTTGTGTCAATTGCGCGTCCTCAGTAGGCAACGCTCCCTCGCCAACGCGCGTGGAGTACGCCTTCATCACGCCCACTACGCGGTCCATCCGATGCGGCGGCACACCGGTGCCTGTGCAGGCGCCGCCCGCTGTTGTGTTCGAGGAAGTTACATACGGATAGGTGCCATGGTCGATATCGAGGAAAGTCCCCTGTGCGCCTTCAAACAGGATATTTTTGCCGCGCTCAATGGCGCGATGGAGATACACCACTGTGTTACTCACGAAGGAGCGCAAATTTTCGCCGGCTGCGAGATAACTTTCCTCGACCTCGCGAAAACTGATCGGCTTTGCGCCGAGCGCCTGAAGGATTCTGTTGTTCTCGATCACCTTGGCTTGCAACTTTTTTGAGAACACAATCGGCTGTATCAAGTCGGACATGCGCAGGCCAGTGCGCGCTGCCTTGTCGCCATAAGCCGGCCCGATCCCCCGCTTCGTGGTTCCAATGCGGCCTCGACGCAATTCGCGTTGCTCATCGAGTATACGGTGGTAAGGCAGGACCAGGTGAGCGCAATCGCTAATGAGCAAGTTCTTATCGATTTTGATTCCCAGTTTGCGCAAACCATCTATCTCGGCGACCAGCGCGACCGGATCGACAACAACGCCATTTCCAATCACGCAAGTTTTGCCGCGCCGGAGGATTCCAGACGGTATCAAATGCAGTACGTACTTGACGCCGCGATAAATGACCGTGTGCCCGGCATTGTTGCCGCCCTGACTGCGGACAACAATGTCGGCTTGGGCAGTAAGCACGTCGATGATCTTCCCCTTGCCCTCGTCGCCCCACTGCATCCCAATTAAAATTGTATTCGCCATTGGAATTGGAAACGGGCAAAAAATTTTCCCGATGCATCCGGCAGGACACAGTCGGGACTGCCTACAAATGATAAGTTACCAAAGTCGCCGCGCAACAAATTTTGCGCTTCGTCTCTCCTTCTTCTGCTCTTGACCCTGGCTCAAACGATAAGCATGAGCATCAGCAGGAGCACGAGAAAGAGTTGAAGAAACTAAGGCGCCGGTGTGTGCTCGCCACGAGCTTCTGCTTTTGCCCAGGGAGTAGCACTTGGCTCCTGTCTCCCAGATTCGATCATCGTCGGCCGAACCGCGCCGATTGCGTCGGGTTTTGTAGTGCGCGAACTTGGCCGAGGCGATACGCTCGTTTGTCGAGTGCGAGTTTCCTTTTCGACCGGCTTGGTAGTTCCAGAAACAGTCGGGGTTTCCGTTGCCGCAGGCTCCGAACCAGATCCGCCCGTTCGGGCCGATTGTGGAAGGCTTCGGTTTTCCAGGCGCTCGGCGGCAAGCGCTCCCGCCATTCGCATTTCCTCGGCTGTTGGCACTTCGGAACTCGATCTCTTCTCGCGCGACTTCGGTTTTGTCCGTGCCGGTGCTGGCGATTCGGAAGGGCTCTGCTCAGAAGACGGCGCGGCTTGCTTGGGAGCCTCTGGTTTCGTTTCGCGAGCAACGATTACCTCCTGCGCACGGACTTGCTCGACAAGAACAAGGCTGCAGAGTACCGCGCTGAAAAGTGCCTTCAGCATGAAGAGCCGTGATAAACAACTCCGACCCATTGGCAAGCCCTCATGACAAGACGTTGCCGAGTTAACCGGTTGGCCGCGTGACCTGGATCACCGGCAAGGGAAAGCGCATCCGTAATTCGTTTTCCAGAAAAATCTCCACGTGATGCAATCCGTACTGCTGAAACTGCACACCGCCAAAATAATGGACGTTGGTTGCGTGGCCTTCCATCTCCTTTAAGACGAACTCAACCTCTGCCTGCGCGATGACCTGTTGTTCATCTACGCCAACAATCCGGGATTTTTGCCGAAATTTGCCGGCGCCGCTGCACCAGCGCGTCCAGATACACAGGCGGATATAATTAATCGGCAGCGCGGGTGCCGGAATCACACTTAGCACGCCCACGAGCGTTTGCATGCCGTTGATTTCGCAACGGACGTCCTCGCAAAGAACGGCGCTTTGGAGATCGGGAAGAATGACGTCGGTTTCCATCGGTAATCAATCACATCATCCCGCGCATGAGCAGCGTCAACAACCCAATGCCGAGCACAATCCTATAAAGAGCAAACGGCACAAAGCCGCGTGCACGCACCCAATTCATAAACCAGGCGACCACCGCCAGCGCTACAAAAAATGAAACGACAAATCCGATTAGGAGCACAATCCACGCATGAGCATTCATCGTCAGCGGTGCAATATCTGCTTCGTGATGATGCGGCATGACTGTCTTTAGAAAATCAAATGCAGTAGCCACGAGCATCGTCGGCATCGATAAGAAAAACGAAAATTCGAGTGCGGCCGGACGCGACAACCCTGCGACTTGCCCAGCGGCGATAGTGGACATCGAGCGGGAAGTGCCTGGGAAGACGGCGGAAAGAATTTGTGCCGCGCCAATCCAGATCGCCTGGAGCAACGTTATTCCTTCCATGTGCATGGTGCGCGGCCGCGTAAAAACGGCGTCAACGATCCACATGATGACTCCACCGATGAGAAGCGCCAAGGCCATCACCCAAAGATTCTCCAAGTTTTTGCCGATCTGTTTCGTTAAGAGCCAAGCTGGAACGGCGGTAACCACAAACGCTATGAACGTGAGACTCAATGGGTGCGTTAAAATGGTGCGATCGCCGCGTTCGCCTTTCGGAAAAGTGCGAACAAACTGCAACATGCGATGCCAAAAATAAACTGGCAACGCAAGGATGGCGCCGAGTTGAATAACGATCGTGTACATTTTCCAGAACCCATCGTGGAGATCGATATGCAGCAGCGCCTCGCAAATACGCAAATGCGCGGTTGAGCTTACAGGGAGAAATTCGGTCAGTCCTTCGACGATGCCGAGAAAGATTGATAATAAGTATTCGTACATTCGGTTGAATGCGTTGCCTCTTGTAACTTTGTAACTCTTTTAACTATTTACTCACAGCGCCTCCATTCCCCGTTCACCGGTTCGGATGCGCACCGCTTCTTCCACCTCGGTTACAAAGATTTTGCCGTCGCCGATTTTTCCCGTTTTTGCTGCGCTCAGAATGGCTTCCACTGCTCGCTGCGCGCGATCGTCCGCAATCACGACCTCGAATTTCGTTTTCGGCAGGAAATCCACCGTGTACTCGGTGCCGCGATAAATTTCGCTGTGCCCCTTCTGGCGGCCAAATCCTTTTACCTCACTGAGAGTCATTCCTTCTACGCCTGCTGCCATCAACGCTTCTTTCACCGGCTCGGTCTTAAACGGTTTGATGATGGCCTCGATTTTCTTCACTGCGCCAAATTAAAACCGGCTGCCTTCCAAATGGCAAGTAGACCTTCTGAGGATGCCGAACGCAACACGCTGGAAGCGCGCGCTCACTAGCATCAGACTTTGCGTCCGAATTTTTTCTCCAGTTCGGCCAGCGAAATCTGGATCATCGTTGGCCGCCCATGCGGGCAGCAGTAAGGCAGATCGCAGTCGAGCAAATCGCGGATCAGTTTTTCCAGTTCAGGGTAACGCAATGGATCATTGGCTTTGACGGCGTGGCGGCAAACACTCTTGGCGATCATCTCTTCACCCAAACGCATCGCTGAAGCACTGTTGGTGGCGCTTTTGAGATCGTCAACCACTTTGCGCATAAATTGCACCGGATCTGATACATTCAGAAAACTCGGGACACTTTCGATTTTAAAGGTGTTGGGCCCGAAACTCTCAATCCCGATTCCCATCTTTTGCAGGATCAGCAGGTTGCCCTCGATCCAGTCGGCGTCGCGCGGTGGCACATCGAAAGTTTGCGGCAGAAGCAGCTTTTGTGTTGGGACCCCCTGCTCTTCCATTCTTCGCCGCAATTCTTCGAAAAGAATTCGCTCATGCGCCGCGTGCTGGTCAACCAGCACGAGACCATCCGCATTTTCCATTAAGACATACAGCTTGCTTAGCACACCGATGATCTGGAATTCCTGCTGATTACCATCGCGTTTAACTGGGGCGGGAGAAGGAGCTTGCTCGGCCTTAACAGCCCGGCCGGGGTCGCCGATCCCCGCTACGGCGAGCCCGGCTGCACTTGGACCAAGGTGTGGTAACTCGCGGGGCAACTCCTCCGGAGCAGATACTTCGGATCGTAACCTCAAGTCAGTGACCGCTTTTCCAGGACCAGTAGCTGGAAAACTCGCTGGTGCGCGAAATTTTTTCTGCCATGCCGCCCTGCCACCTTCCAATGTCTGTTGAACAGAGCGAACGATCGCTTCCCGAACCCCGGCCGGATCACGAAAGCGCACTTCGCGTTTTGCCGGGTGAACATTTACATCGACAACGGCTGGATCGAGCTCAAGAAATAGAAATGTAACCGGATACTGTCCTTTCATCAGAGCGGTGTGGTAGCCTTCACGGATAGCAGCAGTGATGAGGCTGCTTTCAATCGCGCGGCCGTTTACAAAGACGAGCTGTTGCGTTCGGGTTTGCCGGCTCAGACCCGCCTGTCCTATGAACCCTCCAATTCGAATCTTCCGCGGAACAGTGCCGGTTACCTCAACCAGGCGCTCTAATAACTCAATACCATATAAGTCCCGAATTCGATCACCGAGTGTTGCCGCAGCCGGTAACCGGAATAATACGCGGTCATCTCGTAACAAAGAGAAAGCGATCTGAGGATGACCGATTGCCTGTAAGTGAATTTGATGCTCGATGTTGCGGCTTTCCGTGTTTTCGGAACGAAGAAATTTCCGGCGCGCGGGCAGGTTATAAAAAAGCGAGCGCACCTCAACCTGCGTTCCAGGGGCTTCACCCCCGTCGCGCACAATTTCGAGTTTGCCGCCGTTCACGATGATTTCGCTTCCTGTGATCGCGTGAGGCTCGCGCGTAGTCAGGCGAAATCGCGACACGCTAGCGATGCTTGGCAGTGCTTCGCCGCGAAATCCCAGCGTGGCGACGGCTTGAAGATCAGCAGCAGACCGGATCTTACTGGTCGCGTGCCGCTCTAGCGAAAGCAACGCGTCATCGCGGTCCATGCCGCAGCCGTCATCGATTACGCGAACCAACGAAATTCCCCCGCGACGAACCATGATGTCGATTCTGCCGGCGCCGGCGTCGATGCTGTTTTCGATCAGTTCTTTCACCAGTGACGCTGGGCGTTCCACTACTTCGCCGGCCGCAACCTGGCTGGCCACGGTCTCAGGCAACAATCGAATCCGGCCCATTTTGTGTCTCAGATTGTAGGTTCCAGAATGTCGATTGCGAAGAAAAACAACAAAATTGTAAATGTGAGAATCTGTTCAGCGTTGTTTTGGCCGCCTCGCTGTGTCGAGGCGTCCAGCGTTGCAAACCGCACGGCGACCCAGCGCCGTCTCTACAGCATTCGAGTCAGCAACCCCGATCGCGCCAGTTTTGACTTGGATGCGCCGCAGCCGTATTTTTTGCAGATGATTAATGTTACAGAGAACGCTGTTCGACAGCTCCAGAGTTTGCTTTCACAGCGGGCGGAAAATTCGCGGAAAGGCCTGCGAGTGCAGGTTGTGAAAGGCGGCTGTTCAGGCCTGCATTATGAGATGGCGCTCGATGAAGGAAAAGACGGCGACACAGTGGTGGAGCGCGATGGAATGCAATTTTTTATCGACAGTGATAGCGTTCCTTACTTGCACGGCGCGACCCTGGATTTTACCGATGGTTTGACTGGCGCGGGTTTTCGGGTGGTTAATCCAAACGCGTCGCGCACCTGTGGATGCGGTTCGTCGTTTGAAACGACGCAATCAGGTTAAGACTGGAAAGCCTGGCGCACTGGACTGATGGACTATGGCTCTCACCCATACGATCCGTACGACGAGCCGTACGTCCGTCCACGCCGGCGCATCAATTATTTTGGCTGGACGGTTGCCATCTTGCTTTTGACCGGCGTCGCGCTGGCAGCGTGGCTCGGCAGTTTTTATATTTTCGATCAGCCGGAACGGCCTGACAGCTACCGGATCTTACAAAGGCTGCACAAGATTGAGCCGCCGAAGCGATTCGAGTTGACCGCTGCGCCGGCGGGCGAATTTCTAAACCCACAGCAGCTCTATGAGCAGTACGTGGGGATGGGCGCTGCCGAGCTTGCCAGGACGAACGCTGAACTGACACGCAATTACATTCGAAACTAGCAGAAGGTGCACGGCCTAGTGTCGTATGTCGTAGGCAGGTACACCATTGTCGCTACGCGGCAGCTTGGCCCCGGAGATGTGTTTACCTCCGGCATGGTGGCCCTGACGCATGCCATCGATAACGGCGAGCTGCTCATGGAACATCTCTACCCCGCCAGCCCAGAAGCTCTGCCTCTCATGAAACAGACGCTCGCTGTCGGGTTGGAAATCAAACTGGAACGCACACACGACATTTCTGCGGTGATTCACGCGGAGCGATTGGTTGATGGCCGCATCATGGTCACGGCTGTCCCGTTGCTTTACGGAAGCTATACGGTCACACGTGGTTTGGGGACTTTTCGGCTTGAGCCCCCCCTTTCTCTGAACCTGGCCGCAGGCTGGCCTTTAATTAAGTCACAGGAACGTGCTGCCATTGAACAACGTTACGCGGAGTACCGGCAAAAGACGGCAGCAGCACAAGGCGGTCCGGTCCCCATACCCGGCCTGAGCCAAAGTGCAACACCACCGCCGGCGCAGAATGAATTGGTGCGCGTCGAACAAGCCAGGCCTGTTCAAATATTTTCGCCGCCACCTGTGTTGGCAAAGAACGAGAAGCTCGCCAAGGCAACGCCGGTGCCAAAAGGAAAAAAATCGTCGAAGAAACAAAAGCTCGAGTCTCCGCCGCCCGCATCGACTCCTGCGCAGCCAGTGGTCGCTCAGAAACCAAGCGCGCCAAGTCCGACACCAATTGCAATTGCGTCCGCGCGTACGCCGTCAAAGGGTCCGAACATTCCTGCTGTTACACCGGCACCACCGCCGAAAGCTCCCGGAGCTGGGACTGAACCGGCCGTAGCCCAAGCTTCGTCCATTCCAACCGCCACGCCAGTGCCCGTTCTTCCCGCCCAGCCCGCTCCAGCCGATACTTCCAACGTAGCTCTGGCCTCTAACGCGGGCGGCGGCAGTTGGAAAACATTTCCACCTGGCAAAATGCCGCTTGGCCGGCTTATCGGCACGGGCGATCTGCGAGACGTTGCTGAGCACGGGCTCGCGGGCGAACGCGTTTATTTGAAGGGACAATTCGTGGTGAATTTTTCCGACGCGAACAAAGCCGTGCTACGCCCGCGCACAAAACTAACAGACAAAGTGTTACATTTGGGCGGCGGTTCATCCATGCGCATCATTGTCGAATTTCCCGGCGGCTACACTCCTCCGCCGCAGGGCGCGATAGTAAACCGGGACGAGTTGCGGCCTTACGAGATTACCGAAGTGCGCAAACAAGAAGACGGACAGCTTAACGTTTTTGTGCGCGAAATCATGCAGCCGAACTAACCAACAAATTGGTCCGCCTTCCGGCACGCGCGGCGATGGCACCCTGCAAATTGTCGTTTCACTCGGTCCGGGATCGCAGAATCAGTTTGGCGTCGCGTACCTCAATCGTGCCGATGCCGTGAATATTCCGATAATCATCGAGATAATCTTGCAATCGCCTGGAACGATATTTCCAACGCAAAAGATCGCTCGGCACCTGCTCCCCGTTCACAACGATCCGGTTCAACTGTGGATTCTCCAATG
>QHOK01000276.1 GCA_003218755.1 Verrucomicrobiota bacterium | reverse complement strand
TTTTCGAACGGCAAGACGGCGATTGATTTTTCCGGAATGGCCACCGCCCGTGACACCGGTTTCGCTTGGCGCTTCAACGCTCCGAGGTACAAGCCAGCAAGCGCGAGAACGGCGAGCACCGCGATGCCGCCGATAAACAGCGGTTTTCTGTTCGACCTCTTGCCGGGGGCCACTCTTGTTCGTGTCTGTGCTGGAGTAAGTTCCAACCGCTGCGCAACCTCTGCGGCCGACTGCGGACGCTGTGGGGGATCCTTTGCCAGACATGCGGCGACCACATCTTCCCAAACCTGTGGAACAAACGCCGGCTCGATGTCCAATTCTTTCCGCCGCTCTGTCATCGAAGGAGCAACTCGCTCGCAAATTTGTCGATCGATATTGCCCGAATAGAACGGCGGCTTGCTCGTAAGCAATTCGTAGATGCTCGCGCCTAACGAGTAGATGTCGTCCAAATGCGTACAGCGCTCGCCGTTTAGCTGCTGCGGGCTCATATAAATTAGCGTGCCGCTCCGGCCTTGTTCCAGCGTTAACCGGCTCACTGAATCACTCAGACTGCGGGCTATACCAAAGTCCGTTACCTTTAGGTCGCCGCGTTGATTGACCATCAGGTTTGTGGGCTTCAAGTCACAATGGATGACGTTCGCGCGAGCGTGCGCATAATCGAGTGCATCGCAAAGCTGACTTATCCAAGTCGCGATCTCATCCGCCTCGAAAACTCTCTTTTCTTTCTCGGCTCGCAAGTTGGATAGCGTTTCTCCATCGATATACTCCATCGATATGCCACCAGAGCGGTCGTCATGCACGAAGTCGTGTATACGTACGATATGCGGATGCGTCAGTTCGAGGCACCGCTTTGTCTCGTGCCTGAGTTGGTCAAACGCCGCACGATCTTGAATCATGAGATCGGGAAGAAATTTCAGCGCGACATCGCGCTCCAGTTCTTCATCGCGCGCCAGCCAGACAATTCCCATTCCGCCTCGCCCGAGGACCTTGACCAGTGTGTAACGGCCAAAAATTTTTTGTCCGCCCATGAACTCACGCGATGTCGCGCCTATGACGTCGCCTGCGCGTTCGTTACTCACTTTGAGCAAGTATACATTATTAAGGTAGGAAGGAAGTTAAAAGCTAGAAGGGCTACTCCTATAAGCCCTGTTGAGGTTCATGCCAGCGGGCACGCGCGCCTCGTGATTTGACGCACGTTGCCTCGATGATCACTTCTTGGTAGAATGTTTCTGCATGAACGTGCCCCCAGAGGAAGGTGCCTGGTTGGAAGCGGGCGATGGCACGCGCCATCCGATCCGGGGCAGTTGTTCGCTCGGACGGACCGTTGCGAATACAATCGTCCTGGAATCTCCCAAAGTGTCGCGCCGGCACGCGCTTATCCATCTGCAAAATATCGGCGAACTTTGGCTGATCGATTTCGGCAGCAGCAATGGAACTTTTTTGAACAAGCGGCGCATTCAACACCCGATTCGATTAAGCGATGGCGATCAAATCACAATTGGAGATCAGGTTTTCACGCTCCGGCAGCCCGTCGCCGTTTCAGAGGAGTACAAAACGGACGTGGTGCAACGAACGTTGCGCGAAATCGGGAATATTCCCTGTTGGCTTCTCGTCGCGGATATCCGCGGTTTTACGCCCCTCAGCCGCCACATGCAGAGCGAGGACCTGGATGTTCTCCTCGGAGCGTGGATTTTCACCTCCAAGGAGATCATCGAGAATCAGCACGGGATAATTAACAAGTATCTCGGCGATGGTTTTCTTGCCTATTGGCCGGATGCTGCTACGAGCCCGGAGGAGATTGTGGCGGTAATCTCCGCGCTCAAAGAATTGCAACGAAAAGAATGGCCGGAGTTTCGCTTCGTTGTTCACTTCGGGGCCGTGGCAATTGGCGGGGTTGCCTCAATGGGCGAAGAAAGCTTGATGGGAGGCGAAGTGAATTTAATTTTTCGCCTGGAAAAACTAGCTAGCTCGCTAGGCGAATCTTGCTGCTTGAGCGAAGCGGCAAAAATAAAGCTGGGAGAACTAGTTCCGGTGCGTTCGCTCGGCGAATTCGAACTGAAAGGTTTTGAGGGCAAGTGTGCCTTTTTCGCGTTGTAGCTTCGTTCCAAAACAACGCTCCCGTTCTGGCTTTCGCGCTGCATCACACGCGAAAATTGTTGCAGAGCTCAGACCTGTTGCTGCACACTGGGCTCCGGCATTGCGCATAATTCAGGAGTTTAGATGAAGTCCCCAACTCGCAAGAAAGACATAAATCCGATTACGCCCGGTCCAAGAAAGAAAGATCTTAGGCCGCATCCCGCGA
>QHOK01000280.1 GCA_003218755.1 Verrucomicrobiota bacterium | reverse complement strand
CTTTAGAGAGACACCCGTGGCGAGTCCTATCTCGTCGGCTTCGGGCGGAAGTTTTCTCTGTTCAGACTCATGCCACTCGAAACTTTCTGGAGATTCTTGACAAAGCGATTGCGCTTCGCTACATCGAGCCGATGAAACTCAGCCAGCTCCGCAGCGTCGTAGTTCTAATTTTCGCAGCCACATTCTTGCCGCTTGTCCTTTCTGCGCAGGCGCCTGCGAGGAAAGGCCTCACCTGGACGCTCACCGGGGAGATGAACGAGAACGCCTTCTACCACACCGCCAATTTGCTCCAGAACGGCATGGTACTAGTCACCAGTGGTACCGATATGGTAACCGGCCGTCTCCCCGTCGGTCAATTGTATGACCCGGCTTCGGGCTCCTGGAGTTTAACCGGCAACTGCTTGGCACGCATCTTCCACACCGGGACCCTCTTGGCCAATGGCAAAGTTCTGGTTGCCGGCGGTAATCTTGATTCTGTTCCCCACGTTACACCCGGAGTGCAACTCTACGAACCGTCGACAATCACATGGACTTCGACGAGCGATATGCTGACCGAGCGCGAGGACCATGCGGCTGTCTTGCTCGGAAACGGTGACGTCCTAGTCGCCGGGGGTAAGGATGACGCTGGGACTGATCTAGCCACGGCGGAGCTGTTCCATCCGGCGGGGCAGTTCGGCTCTTGGAGTGCTACCGGCAGTATGCAAACCGGGCGTTCCTTATTTCAGCTTACGCTCTTGAGCGATGGTCGCGTCCTTGCCAGCGGCGGACAGAACGGCAGCACCTACGTTTCCGACGTCGAGATTTACGATCCTGCGACCGAGACTTGGACGGTCACCGGCAGTCTGCTGATTGGGCGCTACTCCCATACGGCCACGCTCTTGCCCAGTGGCCAGGTGTTGGTGGCAGGCGGCCTTGGCCAAAGTCCCCGCGTATTAGCGGAGGCTGAGCTTTACGATCCTGCTACCGGTGTGTGGACGGCGACCACTCCACTCAACTTCGCTCGCGACGGCCATCGAGCCACTTTGCTGGCTGGCCGCGTCATAGTAACAGGCGGCGCCCCGCCGAACGTCGCCAATAGCTGGGAAATGTATGACCCTGGCACAGCCACCTGGAAGTTTGGAAGACTAAACGGGTCCCACAGTGGTCACACGGCGACCCTTTTGCGCGATCAAACGATCCTGGTCGCCGGCGGGAACACACACACGGAGTTATCCGCCGAGGTCGGCGCCATAACACACTGAGTGAATGCAACGCTGCTCAATGAGTTTCTCAAAGAGCATCGCAAGGTAGAGCAGGAGGAAGCGGAGTTGACCGAGGAAGCGTTTGCGACGCTTGCCTTGCCCAGCTTCCGCCGAAGCACGCTCAGCCTCCACACATGGCTGCTGAAGCAGCGAAGGCTACCTGGAGCGGCGGTCGTCGGCGGAGCGACGGGTTACGGCGTTGTCGCAGCGACCGGTATGACAGCCGCCGGCATGGTAGGCTCTGGGGCGGGCGCTAGCGTGGCTGCTGGACCTATCGGAGCCGCTCTTGGCGCTATCGCTGGATTAGCCGCATATGGGATCTACAGAATTGTATCTCGATAGCCAGCAAATAGGCCTAACCCCTATGAAGGGTGTCAAGTGTGGCGGGCGAGTGTGGTAGGTGGTTGGTCAGTTCATAAGGTTTGTTGATCGAGGTTGAAGTTTTCTCTGGAGCGCTTCCTCTTCCTTGTTACTCACTGGGTTTTTCCAGCGGTTCATACTCCTATCCGTGCGCGTCGCCACGGCGACCAGCACCATTTGATCAATGCGATCAGTTGGAAGAGGAACTTGGGCGCGCCCAATCTAATCCGACGCGCGCGAAGGATTTCGGGGCAGGTTAGGCAACGGGCAGCGCCCACGTTCCAAAGTGGTTTTAATGTTTCCTCAAGGCGTGTTCTCCTTTCTGTTCCCCTCGAACTGTATTTAATTGATTAATCCCAACTCTTCGGCGCGGAGCCGGCCGGTTTTGATTCTCCACAGATCGACGGCGAGTTGGCGAGCCACGGCCACGATGGCTTTTTTGCGGGCCGCTCCGGTGGCGAGGGCGCCTTTAGCCAGGGTTGCTCGCCATTTTACAACCGGCCACTGGAGTATTCGCCGGGGCACAGCCCAGTGTAGCTGGCGATCTGGCGCCGATTGTTGAACCGATTCCAATCGCCGATCTCTCGATCAATGATCACACTGGTCATCAAGCCCATCCCGCGCGGCTGCTTTGGATCCGCGGCGCTTTGCAATTGGATCGTGAGCGCAGCGATCCTTTCCTGCAACCCAAGCAGGATGGGTTGGCTGTTCCCAAGCAACTCTTTCATCCAGTGCGGCGCTGGGAGCTCAGCAAAGGTCCGCGATTTCCACCAGTTTTGCACCGGCTCCAAGCCGTGATTGACTAAAAGACTAAGTCCCTGGGCTTCCAATTGCTTGCGCACTTTGACCATTTGCTCGCGCTGCCGGTGGATAGCGCGCTTTTGTTCCTCTTCTTCGGTGGGCACGCGCACCAGCGCCAGAGCAGAGCGGTTACCCTCTACAAAGCGGTCCAACTTAAGCACCAGCGCCCTGGCATCCAGCCCGTCAGTCTTCACCCGCCGGTTTTGCTCATCCAACTTCTGCGGGCAGACCACGTAACACTGGATCGAAAGCGCGCTCAATTGGCGTTGCAGCGCAAAACCAAATCCGCACGCTTCATACACGGCATGCACTTCGGTTCCGGAGCGGGCCAGCTTAGCCGCCCAGTGCAAGAACGCTTCCTTCCTTAAAACGCTGTGGCGGCTTGGGATTACTCCCGCCAACCTGTTCAACCACCACGTAAAAATCCTGATGCACATCAATCCCAAGCTTGATCGCTCCAGTGCCGCCATTAAACTGGCAGCGGGTTTCCTCCACTGAGGACAACTCAATGTTAGTACGATATTGCATAGCGCGGGTGAGTTTAACCACTCGCCCGCGCCCTTACATGTCATCTAATCGCTGCAGCCAACCGCTGGCCGTCGCGAAGTCCCCCCTTGATTTCATGAAACAGTTCTCGATGTTTGTCGCGCTCGCCGCCGCCAGCGGTGGCTCAGCTCCGTCTCGTTAGGCGACATCACACTTTCGCGGTTAGCAAAACAAACGACAAAGCAGAGAAAGGAAATATTATGAGTGACATACCTGATTCGACTGTAATGACAATAGTTCTCGTCCACGGCGGCTTCGTGGACGGCTCGGGCTGGGAAGAAGTCTACAAAATCCTCGAGAAGCACGGCTACACCGTAAGCGTAGTTCAGAATCCAACGATATCGCTCGCGGACGATGTGGCCGTAACCAAGCGCGTTCTGGCCACGCATAGCGGTCCCGTGATTCTCGTTGGCCACTCCTACGGCGGAGCGGTAATCACAGAAGCCGGCAATGATCCAAAGGTCGCAGGGCTTGTTTATATCACCGCCTTTGCCTTGGATAACGGCGAGTCCGTGTCGGCGCTTATCAAAGACCCTCCGCCTGGCGCGCCCGTGCCACCGATATTGCCACCGCAGGATGGATTTCTGTTTCTCGACAAG
>QHOK01000279.1 GCA_003218755.1 Verrucomicrobiota bacterium | reverse complement strand
CCGCGCCGTTCAACGATTCGCCGGCCGAAAACGCAACATTCCTGGTCAGCTGGACGTTCTTAGCGATCGCGAGCTGGCAGTATTTTCATTGCTCGCTGCGGAACGACGCATCGGTCAGATTGGGCAAGAGCTTGGGATTAGCCGCAGGACAGTCGAGTCGCACTGTGAAAATATCAAAACCAAACTCGGCTATGCCGATGCTGAAGCGCTTAGGCGCGGCGCGCATGAGTTATTAGGGGCTGCGCACCATTCAAGACGCCATCCCTGAGGGGTTAGTCCGCCGTTAAATCCTGCGGTTGTTGGCAATGCATCACGGGGTTTCAGCATCCCCTATGTGTCCATCCGGGATTCGGCAGGCAAATAAATGCGTGCCTTTCCCGGATAGACCAAGTCTTCCGCAGCCGCGATTGTCCATGCGTACACAAAAAATTTAACAAACAAAAAACTTTTTCGGAACTTCATCCCGCCGCTTCCGTAGAAGGATGGTGAAAGGGAACTATCAATCCCGAATCGAAAAACTCCCCCCTCCGGCTGTAGCAGCGGCCGGCTGAATCCTCATCCAAAACCAATGTCTTGGGCCGCCACGGGAATGGCCACCCCCCTTCCCGGCGCGATCTTCACCACCGACTCCACCTGTACTGGCGTCAATGTGAACATCTTCGGGAGTAAAGACGCCGTCTATCTCAACGGCGGACCGTCCCATATCGGTGCGGCAAGTCTGCCCGACGGATCTTACTACGTGCGGGTCACCGACCCCAGCGGAACCCCCGTACTGGGCACCAGCATCGGGTCGGGAAATGACACGCCTTTTGTGGTCAGCGGCGGGGTCGCGAATTGTATTCAGCTTAGTGCAGTTCTGATCAAGGGTTCGGATGCAACGCCCGGCTACGACGACACCACCAACCAAGGCGGCGAGTACAAAGTCTGGGTGAGCACCGTCAACACCTTCGACAACAACAGCACCAAGACCGATAACTTTAAGGTCAAGGAAAATCCCGTAGTGGCTACACTGTGCATCGACAAATTTTACGATGCCAATGCTAACGGTATCAAAGACAACGGCGAAGTTTCAATTAATGGTTGGCAATTCACCATCGTGGCCGACGCCAACCAGATTAACACACGGTTCACCAGCCCGCTTTGCATGGTTACCGAGGCCGGCCTGTATCACATATTCGAATCTGATGCGATTGAAACGAACTGGTTGCACACCACGCCAATTACAACGGATGCTGCCATCCCTCTGACTCCGAATCTGCCGGTAGAGTTCGGCAATGTCTGCCTGGGAGCAGGTGGCGGGTTAACGCTCGGATTCTGGAGCAATAAGAACGGCCAGAACCTGGAAAACGCAGCCGACTTTACGTTTCTTACTGGGCTATGCCTAAGAACTGCTGGCGGCAGCAACCAGGACTTCAACGGGAATCTCACCCAGAATAAGAGCGCTCTACACGACTGGCTGCTCAACGCCAGCGCAACCAACATGGCCAATATGCTTAGTGCCCAACTTGCGGCTATGGAACTGAACGTGCGCCACCCCGGTGTGACCGGGACTAGGCTGGTTTATGGAGGCGACTGCGTTAAGGCCTACCAACAGTCGCAGCAACTTCCTGGAAGTAACGGGTTCATCACGATTAATGACTTGATGACCGCCGCTAATACGGAGCTGTGTGCCCATCCATTAACACTCAGCGGCAGTCCGTTCCGCGCATTCCAAGAGTGCATGAAAACCACGCTGGATCAGGCTAATAACAACATAAACTTCGTGCAGGGCTCACCTTGCCCGTTCACGTTTAGCGGAGTAGCGCCATAATAACGGAAGCATAAAACTTAACCCCTAGCATGAGGGCTCTGCGGGAAACCGTGGAGCCCTTTTTGCTTTGTCGTTGTAGCAAACGCTACCCACGAAGAAACAAGGTAGGACGTTCCTGCGAACCCGGACCGTATTTGGGCTGACACACACGCCTACAATCTCACTTCACTACTTGCTGCAATGATGCGGCGTCGTCGAGCAAGATCCATTCGACCACGGAAATTGGCAGGCTGCCGTTTTTGATCAGGTCGTCGTGGAATTGGCCGAGTCGAAAGTTTTCGCCCTGTCGATCTTTGTAGCGACCCAGCAAATTCATGATCTGCCATTTCCCGGTGATATAGCTGATTTTTTGCGTTGGGCTTGAAGCAGCGCCGGCTGCTTCGCCTTCGGCTGCTTCGCGATCCAGCCCGCCGGCTTCCATGAAATATTTGACGGCTTGTTCGAAATTCCACCGGCCGGTGTGCAGATTTACGTCCACGCCAATCCGCGCGGCGCGATAGCGCGACAGGCGCAAAATTTGTCCCTGTGCGGGCGAGTTGTTGGGGTACAGCCCCGTCCGCATTAACATCTCTTCGCCATATAGCGCCCAGCCTTCCACAAAAACAGTGTCCTCGTGCTGACGCCGGATTTCGCCGCTCAAATGATTCGCAATTGAGAGCTGGAGAAAATGCCCGGGAATTCCTTCGTGTCCAAGGATTGGCCGGGGATCTTCAATTGCCGCGCGAATGTAAAAATTCTTCGATTCTGGATTGTAGGTCGGAATGAAAAAGAACCCGGTTGGATCTTTATCGTAAACTCCGGGAGGATTCATGAAGCCGCCCGGGCTCGTCGGCTTGAACGCCTCGGGCAACTGTCGAATTTGAAACGGTCCAAGATAATCCGGCAGAGTGATAAGATTGTGCTCCTTCAAAAAGCTAATCATTTCTGCCTCGCGACTTTCATACGCTTTTAGAAATGATTCCTGATCAGGTGGAACATGTGCGGCGCGTTTTGGAT
>QHOK01000182.1 GCA_003218755.1 Verrucomicrobiota bacterium | reverse complement strand
TCGTCTTTTCTTCTAATTTTCTCCACTGCTGGTCGCGAGTTCTTCTGAGCCCATGACCGGGATTGAACCGGTGACCTCGTCCTTACCAAGGACGTGCTCTACCAACTGAGCTACATGGGCCTGCTTTTCGCCAGCCCAGCGCCTCCGCGGCGAGCCGAGCGGCAAACCGGTTTCGCCCTCTGCCAGAGATTCAAAAGTCCCAAAGCCGCGTCAAATTTGCAATTTGAACGACCATGGGACCGCCTCGTTCCAGCAAAAAGCGCCCGCAAGCTAACCGCACCCATCGTCGTGTCAAAGAAATTTTGGAAAGCAACGGCGTGTGGAGTGCGCTGTGCTCGGCCCATTAGATGAAAGGGCCACGCGAAACCAGTCCGCTGAGGACAGCGGACGCTACAGCCGCGCTTCGACTACCGGATAATGCTGCTTGTCTCTTTCGGTTTTCCTCGTGTGAGTAAGCGAACGATGACCGCGATGATGAGCAACACCGCCACCGCGATTCCGATGTTAAGAGGAGTAATCAGACCGGGCTTTTCCGGTGTCGGACTGGGGGTGGGCGAAGCAGCCGGTGGAGGAGATGCATTCTTTTTCGCTAGCATCGACTGTGCATATTGCAAGCGCTGGAAGGTATCATTGTCTTGCGGGTTTATCTTTAGCGCGGCCTCGTAATCGGGAATGGCGTTTTCGTACTGCAGCGCCAGACTGTAGGTGTAGCCTCGCTTCGTCAACGCCTCTACATCGTTTGGATTTTTGCTGAGCAGAAATGTGTAATCGGCGATGGCTGCGTCGTAGTTTTTCAAACCTCGATATGCTAATGCGCGCCGATCGTAACTCTGCAAATCGTCCGGTTTTTTTTGAATGAAGGCCGTGAAATCGGCGACCGCCTTATCCCACTGGCTGAGTCCGAGCTCAGCGAAGCCCCGGAACTTGAGCGCGGTGAGGTCATCTGGCTTAAGTTCCAGCGCTTTGTTCAGATCAGCCAGGGCCGCGTCGTACTGTTTAAGTTCGATCTCAGTCTCACCGCGTTCGAGATAACCGGACGCATCTTTCGGCGCAAGCTCGACATATTTTGAAAAGTCGGCCATCGCAGACTGATATCTGGTCGATGCGCCTTCTTGATCTCCCGCCGCCACAGCAGCTCGCGCCGCCTGGCGATAAGCCGTGCCGCGGTTCGCATAGCCGCGAAGATCTTTGGGGTTCGCTTCAATCGCCTTGGTAAATTCGGCAGCTGCCTCATCGAAATGTTTTTGTTGGGCGAGTTCGATTCCGCGCTGCATGTGGTTCCCGCCGCCCGCCGATGGCTTCTTCGCGAGGGCGATGTGAACAGCTGCAATCCACAGAAATAACGCTGTCGCAATGGTGAGTGTTTGCTTGTTCAACATATTCATTTCTCCTTCCGGCCTACTTTTTGAGCGATTTATCGTTTGTAGGCGAGCAAATTAAATACGCCGAAACAGCAAACCAATGGAACAACCAAATTCCTGCGGAGAATGTGCGGATGTGCGCCGGAGTGCCGATCTCTCTAAAGGTTACGCGGCTGTGTTCGCCACAGTCGTCATCTGGTCGCTGCCGTCGCTTTTCATGTACTATTTGAATCGCTTTTACGATCCATGGGCGCAAAATTTCTATCGATATTCAGTGGCCTGCATCGCGATCGCGCCTCTGGTGCTTTATCGGATGCGCGGTGGCGGGCCGAGGATCGACATGCGTGCGATTAGGCTTTGCTTTCTGCCATGCCTGCCGAATGTCATCCATCAAGTCACTCAAGTGATGGCTCTTTTCTATATGGGGCCTGGTGTGTATGCGATTTTCACTCGGGCTTCCGTCATTTTCACAGCGCTGTTGGCGCTGGCATTTTTCCCAGAGGAACGCTTCGTCATTCGACAATGGAAATTTCAACTTGGCACGTTGCTGGGGCTGGTCGGAGCATTCGGCGTGATCTGGTTTCAGGCCAACGCGCAATCGAACGAACGACATATCGCGTTGCCTGGATTGTTCATCGCTTTTACCGCAACGTTTTGCTGGGCGCTTTACGGTGTTCTGATTAAACGCCCGTCGGCTGAGCTCGGGTCAATCCGCAGCTTTGGATTGATCAGCTTCATCACCTCGGCGTTACTTTTTCCTCTCACAATGACGTTCGGCAGGATCGACGCGCCGATCCACGCCGGCGCACAGGCAAACTTGGTTCTTATCATTTCCGCTGTGACCTGTATCACGCTCGCCCATGTTTTGTATTACGTAGCAATCCACGAGATCGGAGTCGCGCTCGCGCAGGCCCTCCAGCTTCTTTGTCCCGCCACTGCAATGGCGCTCTCCGCTTGGATCTTCCACGAACGGCTCACTTACGCTCAACTTTGGAGCGCGGCTGTTCTACTCGTTGGCGCATTCTTGGCCATGCGGGTAAAACCCGTCGCCACGAGTGAAGCGGCGGAGAATATCTGAACTGTGTTACACGGCAGGCTATTCGGCCGATCAATGCGCACCTTGAAGAAGGGTTGAGAACTTTTAGATCAAAAAATACTGCGAGGTTCACGCAGCGCCGCTACAATCGAGATCCAGTACCGCAATGGAACTGAAAGCATATCTCCGGACCCGCCAAAAGCTGATCGACCGCGCGCTGGACCGTTATCTGCCGAAGGCGAATACCAAACCTGCAACGCTGCATAGAGCCATGCGTTACAGTCTTTTTGCGGGTGGAAAACGATTGCGACCGATTCTTTGCCTCGCCGCGGCTGAAGCTTGTCGTGGCAACATCGATGACGCGCTTCCTCTCGCCTGTGCATTGGAATGCATCCACACCTACTCGCTTGTGCATGATGACCTTCCCAGCATGGATAACGACGATTTCCGGCGCGGTCGCCTCACCTGCCACAAAGTGTTCGGCGACGGTACTGCCGTACTGGCTGGAGATGCTCTGCTAACCATCGCGTTCGAAATTGTGTCCAGAGCGAAACCGGCGCCGCGCTATCACATGTCGACTTTGTTGCGCGAGATTGCAGTTGCGGCGGGAAGCCAAAAACTGATCGCTGGTCAAGTGGCCGATCTCGAAGCTGAAGGCAAGAACGTAAAACGCGGCCAGTTGCAATTTATTCATGAGAACAAAACCGCAGCCATCTTGAAAAGCTCGGTGCGGCTCGGTGCGATGAGCGCCAACGCAGACGCCAGAAAACTTTCTGCGATCGCACGCTTCGGGCAACGACTGGGTCTCGCTTTCCAAATCATCGACGACATTCTCGATGTAACGCAGACCTCAGAGATATTGGGCAAGAGCGCCGGCAAAGATGTGGCGGCAAAAAAGGCGACTTACCCCGCAGTGATCGGCTTGGAGAGATCCCGCGCCGAAGCCAAACGGCTCACCAGACAAGCGAATAATGCCCTGTCGGTGTTCAGCAGCAGCGATGCCGAACCGTTACATGCGCTGGCGAATTATCTGCTCGAGCGCGAGTACTGAGATCGTACGGCGTCTGTGCCAGACGCCACCAAAGCAGGCGTTTCATAGAATGGAGCCGGTGGGCGCCGAGCGACATCGACGGGAAGCCGGAGAGGGTGAGCGAGCTGGCGCGAGCGAATCAAACGCCGTACAATTTTCTACACCAGCGCGAGATTCGGGTCGATCTCTTCGGTCACTTGTGATTCAAATCCCGCCCGCAATCGCAATATCGCAGCAAATGCGATCATGGCCGCATTATCGGTGCACAACGACGGCTTAGCGTTTTTGAATTGAAATCCGTTGCGAATGCAAGCCTCCTGTAACTGCCGACGCAATTCCTGGTTGCAACTGACCCCGCCGCTAACTGTCACGAAATCGACGTCGTACTTCTGCGCTGCTGTAATCGTCTTTGTCACTAGCACGTCAATAATGGCTTGTTGGAAGGAAGCGCAGAGATCACTTACCAGTTTGTCATCCTGAGCAGGTGCGAAGGACTTCTCATCGGGTGATTGATCACGCCTTGACCCGCGGGGATCCAGGCTCCGAGTCCGAGATTCCTGACTTGCGTTCGGGATGACTCCAATTTTCGGCAGCAAATATCGCACCGCGGTTTTTAACCCGCTGAAACTGAAATTCTCCGAGCCGAGCATGCCGCGCGGCAGATCAAAACGGTTTGGATCACCCTCGCGGGCGAGCTTTTCAATTTCCGGACCGCCCGGATAACCGAGCCCAAGCATCTTGGCGACTTTATCGAACGCCTCGCCAGCGGCATCATCCACAGTGCGGCCGACCACCTGGTAATCACAAAGCGCATGCACTCGAACCAGCATGGTGTGTCCGCCGCTCACAATAAGCGAAACGTTCGCCCTGATTTCATCGTCGCGATCTGCGCCACCGAAAAAGGGGGACAGCAAATGGCCTTCAAGATGGTTGATCGCGAGATAAGGTTTACCGAAGCCGATCGCCAATCCCTTGGCGATCGACGCGCCTATCATGAGTGAACTCGCCAGTCCAGGTCCGCTCGTCGCCGCAAACGCATCGACGTCTGCCAAATCGATCTTAGCCGCGCTCGCAGCGCGATCGAGCAACCGCGGCGTGCAGATCAGATGATTGCGCGATGCGATCTCCGGCACGATCCCACCGTATTTCTCGTGCGCGGCGATTTGCGATGCCACTTCGCTCGCGAGCAAGTCCGGACCGGAGTGATCGTAGCTCCCGCGCAAGATCGCCACGGCGGTCTCATCGCACGACGTTTCGAGAGCCAGGATCGTTTTCATCGGTGTAGCAGCGATTGTGTCAACCACCGAAACGAAATCAAAGGCGCTCGGAATGACAAACAAACGAAGGTGGCGCGCCTATTTTTTTACGGCTTCTGCTTTCGGCGCGCTCTGTTGCGCATAAATCATGACGCCCTTCAGCGCGTCGATTGCCCGCAACATCTGGGCATCTTTCGTCTTAATAATGTTTTTCTCGTCCTCGGGCTTGATATTTCCCGCATTGCGCAATGCAAAGAGAGAGCGCTCCTGTTCGGCAGTCATGGCAACCCGGATATTCGGAGTCACGCCATTGCCCTGAATAACCTGTTTGCTTGGCGTATAGTATTTTGCAGTCGTCAAGCGCACCGCAGAGCCGTCCGGCAACTGCATCACGTTCTGTACCGAACCTTTCCCAAAAGTGGTTTCGCCGACAAGCACGGCTCGGTGCAGATCCTTGAGCGCTCCGGCGACAATCTCAGCGCCGCTTGCGCTACCTTCGTTGATCAGCAACACCATAGGAAAGTTCGGACGCTCTTTTTTCGCGCCAGACGTCGAGTAATCATGCTGCTGAGAGGCGACCCGTCCCTGCGTCGAGACGACTTTTGTGTTAGGCGGCAAAAATTGAGCGCATACGTCCACCGCGCTATTCAACAGACCGCCCGGATTATTCCGAAGATCGAGAATGAGCGCTTGCATGCCTTGCTTTTGCAAGTCGTCGAGCGCCTTTAATAGTTCCTCGGCTGTGGGTTCGTTGAACTGAATCAGCCGGATATAACCGATCTTGAATGGCCCCGTCAGCTCTCCGTCGAGCAACCTTGCGCCCTTCACACTTTGGATTTTGATCTCTGCCCGTTGCAACGCGTATTCCTTGATCTCCTTCGTTGCAGGTCGCAGCAGCGTAAGAGTCACTTTTGCTCCCGCAGGCCCACGCAAAACATTGATCGCATCCTGGAGGTCCATTCTTTCTGTGGAAATGCCGTTGATTCGCAAGATCTGGTCGCCTGACAGAATGCCTGCCTTGGCGGCAGGCGTGTCCTCCATCGCTGTGATGACCGTAGGCAGGCCGTTTTTCATAGAAACCTCGATCCCGAGACCATTGAAGCGGCTGCGCGTATCATCCTGCATGTCTCGAAAGTCACTGGGGTCCATAAACTGGCTATGCGGGTCCAGCGAAGAAAGCATGCCCTTCATTGCCGCGGTGATGAGATTGTGATAGCTCGTCTTGTTGTCATCCACGTAATCCTGCCGAATCAATTCGAGTGCCTTTGCGAAAATGGAGATCTGCGCGTAGCCGTTATCCTCTTCGCTCTTTCCTGGCTGCGCTTCTTGCGCAAATACGCCCGGTAAAGCGGCGAGCACGAGACAAGCCAGCAGAGGGATGATCACCAGGCGCCTCATATTTCAACCTTCAACCCAAAATTCAAGAATAAGCCCAATCATCGCTCATGAAGAATTTTTGGCAACGGCCAACGCGAAGTGCTGTCTTAGTTGAGAGTCGCAAAATGAGTAACCGTTTTCTCCATCCATCCGGGGACCGCCGGCTGCTAGTCTGCAGTTTGCGGCAGCTTGCCGCAAAACGCCTCTCCTTTGGCTTCATCCTGCTGGCGCTGTATCTCCCAGCCGCAGTCTTTGCTGCCCAGGCAGAGGATGCGGAGTACGAATCGGTAGCCGAGGAATACATCAAAACCTATCTCGCGGCTCATCCGCTTCAGGGAACTGCTCTCGGCCTCCACGAATACGACGGCAAAATCACGGACTACAGCCGCCTCGCGCTCGACGCGGAACTTTCCCGGCTGCGGCGCTTCGATGATCGCCTGGCCAAGTTCGATCCAACCAAACTGAGTGCCCGGCAATCCATCGATCTACGAATTCTTCAGGCAGCGGTAAAGAGGGACCTCTTTGAAATGCAGGAGATGTCGATATTCGAGCGAAATCCCATGGTCTATGCGCGCGCAGCCGATGTGAACGTTTATATCAAAAGAAATTTTGCGCCGCTTGAGGATCGTGTGCGCAGCCTGGTCGCAATTGAATCTCAAATTCCAAACATCCTCATCGCGGCGAGGACAAACCTTAATGAAAAGCTTCCCAAACCATTCGTAGAGCTTGCGATTCAGATCGCCAGAGGCTCTGCCGATTTTCTGAAAAAAGATCTCGTAGCCGCCGTGGGCAGCGTTAAGGACGAACAGCTCCGAGCTGCGTTTCAGGAAGCCAATCGAAAGGCGGCCAATGCCCTGAACGATTACGCAGCGTGGTTGGAGCGGGAGAAACTTCCGAAAGCCTCACTCGATTTCGCGCTGGGCGAAGAAAAATTCGGACGCTTCCTGACTCAAACCGAACTGGTCGATCTTCCCCCACAAAAAATTCTTGAGATCGGTTTGGCGCAATTAAAAGCCGAACAGGACGCGTTCGCCGAGGCTGCGAAAAAGATCGATCCGAACAAGTCGCCGATTGAAGTCTTCAAGCAAATCCAGAGCGAACATCCGACGCCGGACAAGCTCATCCCGGATGTTGCCAAAGACCTGGACAAAATCCGCAAATACGTTTTGAGCCATCACTTGGTCAACATCCCCTCGGACGTTCGCGCAAAGGTCAAAGAGACGCCGCAATATCTGCGTGCCACGTCCTTTGCGTCGATGGATACGCCGGGTCCATTCGAGAAGCGCGCGACCGAGGCATATTATTACGTCACGCCCACGGAGCACGATTGGCCGGAGAAACAAAAACAGGAATGGCTCACCGCCTTCAATTATTACACCTCCGACGTCGTTTCGATTCATGAAGCGTATCCCGGCCATTACGTGCAATTCCTGCACTTGAACGCTCGACCAGCTCAACACCTACCGAAGAGGACGTGAAACGCGCGGCAAAATATCGAATGGCTCAAGCCGATGAAGCGCTGCTTCGTTTATGCCGTTTGTGTGTGTCGATCAAAATGCACACGCAAAACATGTCGCTCGATGAAGCCACCAAATTTTGCCAAGACAATTGTTACTACGAGGAAAAACCTGCGCGCCAGGAAGCGATGCGCGGCACTTTCGATCCCGGTTACCTTAATTACACGCTTGGCAAATTGCAGATCCTGAAATTGCGCGACGATTACAAGACGCAAGAAGGCGACGACTTCTCAATACAAAAGTTCCACAACGAGCTGCTCAATCACGGCATGCCACCCATTCGTCTCCTTCGCGAGATCATGCTCAAAGACCAGACCAAATGGGATCAAGTGCTGTAAAAATTCTTCCCCTTCTTCTTACTCTTGCTCCTGCTCTCGATCGTGATCATTCGCGCCGCGCTTCGCACAGCGAAGCGGCTACAGAACCCACTCACCAGGGAATTTCCTTCCGATCGCGCAAGAATTTCCCGGTAAGCTTTTGCGGCGCCTCGCTCGCAAGCCACACAATCGTATCCGCGCCTTCTTCAACTGATCGCGTCGCACCCTGCCCGCCCATCTCCGTGCGCACCCAACCGGGGCAGACAGAGTTTATCGCAAATTTCGGAAGTGCCGTCGCTAACTGCGATGTCACGCCGTTGAGCGCAGTTTTCGAAATACAGTAAGCCGGCGCCCAGCCATCCGCGCCACCAGTCAACTGCCCGCCGCCGCTGGAGACATTGATCACGCGGGGCGCTTTGCTTTTCGCGAGCAGTGGCACGAACGTGCGCGTAACGCGCAGCGAGCCGAGCGTATTAGTCTTGAGCGTATTTCGTAATAGTTCATCGCTGATTTTCAAGATTGCGTCATCGCCGTCCATCAGGATTCCGGCGTTATTCACGAGCACATCGAGACGATCTGCACTTTTCGAGAACTCACGCGCCGCGGCGGTAACGCTGGCATTATCCGAAACGTCGATTTCAAGAAATGTCGCCTTCCCACCGTTCTTCTCGATGGCGTGCGCCGCTGCGCGACCAGCCTCACGCTTTCGTGCACCGACGAAAACGTGAAATCCTTTTCCCGCGAGTTGACGCGCCACCTCGCGCCCGATGCCTTTATTCGCTCCAGTGACCAAAACAGTGTTCATGCTTCACCGGTCCACTACTCGTCGACTGCTCGCGCAGTATTCTCGCGGGCTTCGGGGAGTAGCTCCGGAGCTTGAATCTCACGCGCTAGCTGTTCCACTTGCTCTAATGGCTCAATATCTGTTCCGCTCACTCCGGCACCGAGCTCGCTGAATTTTCGTGCACTGACAAAAACTCTGGTCTCAATGTTTCCCGCGACTTTGTTAAAAGCGTTCACACATGCATTGAGACTCCGACCGAGGCCTCCGAAGTGGCCGCCCATGTCCGACAGACGCTTGTAGAGTTCCTGGCCGAGCTGACTAATCGCCAGTGCATTCTGGGCCAGCTTCTCCTGCTTCCAGCCGTAGGCAACAGCACGCAGTAACGCAATTAGCGTCGTGGGCGTTGCTGGAATGACAAGTTTGTCAGCGCCAAATTCAATCAGCAACGGATCACGTTCCAGAGCCGCGCTGAAGAAGACCTCACCAGGCAGGAACAATACGATAAATTCGGGCGTTGCATCGAATTGCTCCCAGTACCCTTTTCGCGAAAGTTTCTCGATGTGAGCGCGCACTTGTGCAGCGTGCTGCTCCAACCGAGCGATGCGTGTTACTTCATCTGTCGCTTCAAGAGACTCCAAGTACGCGTTCAGCGGCGTCTTCGAGTCAATCACTATTGTTTTTCCGCCCGGCAAATGAACGATGAGATCAGGCCGCAGCCGTCCTTCGTCCGTGGTGATAGTGTGTTGTTCGACGAAGTCGCAATGATCAACCATTCCGGCCAACTCAACCACGCGGCGCAACTGCACTTCACCCCAACGGCCGCGTACGATCGGAGAACGCAGAGCTTGAACCAACTTTCCGGTTTCAGCGTGCAGGTAATTCTGAGTCTCTGCGAGTGACCGAACTTGTTCCGTCAATTTCGCGTACGCGCCGACCCGCGCGCTTTCGAGATCGTGAATTCTTGTGTCGAGCTTATCTAGGGATTCGCGAACCGGTTTGACTAGGTTATCGATCGCCTGCTGTCTCTTATCCAAATCACTGGCCACCGAGCTCTGTGCTCTTTCAAGTTCGCCTTTGGCAATTTCCACGAAGGTTTTGCTGTTATTCTGCAGAATCTCCAAAGAGAGCGACTTAAAATGGTCAGACATCTGAGACCTCGCCTGGCGAGCGAGAAAAAGTGCCACGCCTAGACCGGCCACAAATGCGAGCGCGATTAGAAAGTACGCGACTGGAGTCACAGGGTGTGAATACTCGAATTAGAACGTGCCTTCAACCGTACCCGCCGCCAATCTTTTCACCCAAGTCTGTTCCTTTCCGCTCTAGACAGCGGAACCCTCTCGATTAGGCCGCCGCAATATGTTAACGGAGATTTTCGCAAATGGCTTCAGCGGATATACGGACACACGAGATAAGTTTTTGCGCTCGAGTTAAATCTTGGGCTGACGAACTTTTCAAAGAGCACTCGGAGCTGCCATTTAAACGGGTCGAAATCGAAGAGACGCTCAGCAAGACACGAAAGCGTTCCGACCTTCGGATCTACGATAGACCAAACAAGCTGGTGCTCGCTGGAGAAGTCAAACTGCCGGGCACTCCCGAAGGGCGCGACCCATATCACCATGCATTGGTGGAAGACGCATATCACAAAGCCGACCAGGCGCAGGCGCAGTTTTTCTTCACATGGAACGTGAACAAGCTTGTACTCTTTGATCGGAGTCTCTGGGATAAATCGCTGTACGAGAAACGCATCCAAGAATACGATCTTGGGCTCAATCTTCAGACGCCCGACGATGTTGGGCGACCCGGCGTCGAAGCAAGCATTCAAGGATTCATCAACGCGTTCTTCGTCGAATTCGCCGAGATCGTATCCGGTGCAAAACCCGATTGGGGCATGGCACCGGACGAATATTTCATTCGCGCCTTTAACAGCCACATCTCATGGCCGGTTAAGCTCACTTCGGAATTCCTTCTCGCGAAGTCGGAATCGGACAAAGGATTCGATGCACAACTGCAGGAATGGATGGCACGCGAGCAAGGATGGCTGGTCATTCGCACACCGGAAGGTTGGCGACAGCTTGTAGATCGCGCCGCAAGAACAGTTTGTTATGTCTTCGCAAACCGCCTGATCTTTTACGAAGCGGTCCGCACGAAATTCGAAAATCTGAGACGCTTGGAATTGCGATCCAGCGTAAAGACGCCAGCAGATTTGAACGCTTATTTCAACACGGCGTTCGAACGCGCGATCAAGGAGTCGGGCGATTATGAGACGATTTTTTATCCGAGTGAAAAAGACTGGGCAGGTCCGCTCATCTTTCAGCACCCGGATTCTGCGATTGCTTGGCGTTCGGTGCTCGGAAACTTAAAGCCATTCAATTTCAAGGAAATTCGAACCGATATCCTCGGCGGAATCTTCAAACGACTAATCGCGCCTGAGGAACGACACAGATTCGGGCAATACTACACAAGCGAAGATTAGTGGATGTAGTGAACTCCTTCTGCATCCGGGAAAGCGATGCTGATGTTCTCGATCCTGCTTGTGGCTCAGGCAGTTTCTTGGTCCGCGCGTACTACCGCCCGACGAAGAGAATTATCCGCGAATCGCTCGCAAAAACTTCTTCGAAATAAAAAAAGACAAACCGTTTTGTGTTTTGCCAGGCGGTCTTTCAGGCGAAAGAACGAAAGAGCCCATCGAGCTTCCCGCGATCGACGCCGTAGTGGGGAATCCTCCGTATGTTCGCCAAGAATCAATTCCACGGCGGGGACAAAAAGGCGCAAAGGAAACTCAAACGAAGGAGTACATGCGAGAGCTATGCGAGAGAGCATGGCCCGGCTTGAAACTTAGCGGTCGAAGCGACTTGCATTGTTACTTCTGGCCGCACGCTGCCTCATTTTTGAGCGACGAAGGTTGGTTCGGATTTCTTGTCTCGTCGAGCTGGCTCGATGTCGAATATGGCTTCGCGCTTCAAGAATGGGCGCTACGGAATTTCTGCATTCACGCCATTCTTGAGAGCACGGCCGAACCTTGGTTCGAAGATGCACGCATCAAAACGTGCGCTGTCATAATGCAACGGTGCAAGGACGAAGCGAAACGAATGTCGAATGCCGTGAAGTTTGTCCGACTGACAGTCCCCGCTGCGCGAAATCCTTGGGGAGCGGCTTGACGAAAGCTCGCGTCAAAAGGCTGCGGAGCGATTCCGAAAGCTTGTCGCGGACACTAAAAAGGACACCGTGCGACCGGATTTTCGCATCATCGTTAAAACGCAATCCGAACTCTGGAGCGAAGGTCTGCGCGTGGCGCGGCTCTTCGAACTGCAAAAGCAACGTGAAGGTGCCGAAGCGAAATTAGCTGGGGAATCACAGGCGGACAGCAACAGCAACGATGATGAGGATAATGAGGAGCGGAGCGAGTCGCCGCAGGATGCATTTGGTACGGTGCTCCCCAGTGGATATGGCGGCGGAAAATGGGGCAAATATCTGCGAGCGCCAGATTTCTATTTTCGGATTCTAGAGCGATTCGGAAACCGCTTTGTTCAGTTTGCCGAGGTCGCGGCGATCCGGCGAGGCATCACGAGTGGTTGCGACGCGTTTTTTATGCCGCGCGATGTCAGCGCGAAGTTTCTAGAGGAATATCCTACGGCTCGCGATTGGAAAGACGCTCCGATCTACGCTCCCTGCACCCGCTCGGACGTAGAAACCGGCGAAGTCAAGCTGGTCGAGGCAGGAAATGGTACGATCCATCCAGTCGAGGCTAAATACCTTGCCCCCGAAGTACACAGTTTAATGAAAGTGAAGCGACCGGTGATCCTGCCTCAGCATGCTGATCGTCTAGTTTTGCTTGTTTCGGCAGTCGATAGCAAGGCTCGCTATGTAAAGCGCTATTTGGAATATGGCGAGAAGGCGACTTTCTCTTCAGGAAAGAGCAAAGCTGTAACGGTGCCGAAACGATCGACATGCAAGGCTCGCGAGCCTTGGTATGACCTCACTAAATACAGAAGGGGCCAGCTTATCTGGTCGAAAGCTCATCAGTACCGGCACATCGCTGTGTACAACTCGGAGAAGTACGTCGTGAACTGCCGATTGTACGACGTGTTTGTAGATAGCGATGAGATTGCGAAATTGTTGGCGGCGATTTGCAACTCTACGCTCACCGCGCTCTTCAAAACGTTCTACGGGCGGTACACGGGGACCGAAGGAAATTTAGAGACAATGGTCGTTGATCTTGCCTTACTCGAAATTCCAGATCCATGCAGCGCTAAACCTGAAGTAGCTGCGAATCTGATGAAGGCTTTTGAGAGGCTTTGCGAGCGCGATACGCAGCCCATGGTCGAAGCGATCTCGATCTTGCCGTTTTTGAACTGATCGGTGTCCCCGACGCCAAAGAGCGCGAGAAGTTGTGCGATCAATTATATTTCGAAACAGCCAAACATTTTCGCGAGATACGAATTGTCGAGATTAAAAAACAGGAACAACGCGCGAAATCGCAAGAGCGAGGATTGCGAATCGATGAACTGGCGCTCGATGTGTGGGATGCGCTTGCTGATGATGAACGGCTCTCAATCCCGGAATGGATTGCGAGTAATTTTGCTCAGGATTGGCAGGTGATGATACCAGAGGGCAATCCGAAGCTTCCCGATGCAGAGGATATGCTTGATGCAGCGACCGTATTTTTCAGCAACACAAAGGGCACGCGTGCGACGCGGCTCGACTGTCCTACTCGTGCACACGCAGAACTGGTTTATCAACTCGGCAAGCTCGGGATTCGGGGAGGTATTTCTTTGCCGAATCCGGCCGAAAAATTGGTAGCCGATCTATCGCAACGGCTTTCAGGCATTGATCGGCGCGTCGATGAACTGGCGCGGAGTCGATCTACCGACGAGTCGCGAATCGAGGACTTAGCCGCCCTTCTGAAGCATTGGATGATACTTGGTAAGCCAAAAAATGCTTAGCGCATGGCTATCGTGATCGTGACATGTTAGTAACGATGCCCGCGCCGCACAGGGCCGACCGCTACAGCGTCATTACGACTAAAATCGCACTTTGACGCCCCCGTAGGCGGCCCGGCCGAGCGCGGGGAAACCGAAGACCTCGGAGTACTGTTCGTTCGTCAAATTGTCGATCCTACCGAAGAGCGACAGATGCGGGTTCACTCCGCGCTCGGCTGCGATGTTTACGAACGAATAATTTTCAATGTCGGAATTGGGTCCGCCGAAATTTCATTCTTCATGCGCATTCACGAACTTTGCTTCTGCTGTGTCGCCGTCCTTATGCCAGCAACGGTTCCCGCAATGAAGCGAAGAATCTTTCCAACACAGCGAACCCTCCAAAGAGCACGGCCACAAAAGTAATGTCGCCGATGAGACTGTTGCGGAAAAATGGAATCGCGGCGGTGTAACACACGATTAGTCCACTCCAAGTCCTTGGATACAACGCGCCCCACGCCCATACTGCAAAATTCGTGACAAGGTAAAAGATTACGGCGTTGCCAAATGTTGCCGATGCAATCTTCAGCGCAGATCTGTTGTTCCGAATGAGGCGCCCAATCGCGACTGTCATCAGCACGCAAAGATAAACCGGTGGCTGAGATTTCAGCAACGCACCGCCGTAAACCGCAAAGCCGAGGACTAAGTCGCTCAAAAACATTGCCGCCATCGGCAACAGAAAAGCGGCTTTCCGATTGCGAAACTGCGCTCCGGCAAAAAGACCTATGGCTGCAATCGGCGTTACGTTGGGCGGGTGCGGCAACAAACGTGAGAGGGCTGCGAGGCCAATTATGGCGCTCAATGTAATCAATCGTTTATTCATAATTTCGTTCTTTCAGACAGGCGGAATCAATTCCGGCGTGCATTTCTCCACAGCTTCAGATTCCTTCGGCAAAAGGTCTGCATAATATCTCCCATCGCGCGTTACGATTTCGCCGACTCTCACCGAGACCGGTCTCTTGAAAATCGGTCCATCGAATACAAACGAGTGAAACTCCCCATTCTCGCCGCAGGGATCAACGCCTGGGGGAAGCGCACCCAAAAACTCCTCATCATAGAGCCTGCCAACAAATCCTGAGCCGACCTTGCCCTCGACGCATGAAACATAAGCCTTGTAACCGAATCGGATCAGGTCGTGAGCGACTTTGGTCGTGTCACGCTTCCAAATCGGGAAAATACCGCGCATGCCGACCTTCGAGAGATTCGCTTCGCGCCACGCCCGCAGCTCTTCCAGGAACAAATCGCCAAACCCAACCGTGTCCACGCCTCTGGCTTTATAGCTGTTCATGACTCGACTCATAACCTCTTCGTAGACCTCGTTGGTGCACCCGCCCGACTCGCCGGAGGGAAGATAAACTTTCTCGAGCGGAATGCCGATGGCGCGCGCTTGTTCCTCTAACAACGTCTCGCGGACGCCGTGATGACTAATCCGCCGATATTCCTCGGACACGGTCGTCATCAGACTGACGAGTTCGTAATCGTTGGTTTGCAGCAACTCATGCAGCGCGATTGCACTGTCTTTTCCGCCGCTCCACGACATCACTACTGGTATTTTCATCGTTCAGGTCTGATTAAAACCGCAGCTTCATCCCGCCGTACGCCGCGCGTCCAAGCGCGGGAAAGCCGAAAACTTCCGAGTACTGTTCGTTCGTTAAATTGTCGAGCCGACCGAAGATCGACACGTGCGGGGTGATTTCGTACTCGGCTGCGATGTTTACGAAGGAGTAATCTTCGATGTCGAAATTTGGGCCGCCGAAATTTAGTTCCTCGCGCGCATTCACGAACTTTGCTTCGATCGTTACACGAAAGCGTTTCCACCAAAGATATGAAGCGGAAACATAAACTTCGTTGCGCGGACGGCGCGGCAGACGCGCGCCTTGGAGTTGCGAAATGTCTTTCGAGGAAGTCTTCTCCGCCTCCAAATACGTATAGCTTGCGGTAAACACAACATTAGCGACCGGTTGCGCGCGTAATTCGGCTTCTAGCCCCTGCGTTTCGGCCGCGCCGAGGTTGAGTGTCTGGAAAAGCCCGTTAAATCCGATTACGTTCGAGAGGTCGTTGTGAAAATAAGTCAGGCCGACCGTGACACGATTTTCCCAGAGCCGCTGCTCAACGCCGATGTCCCAGCCCAGGTCTCGTTCTGGTTTGAGTCCGAAGTTGTTGCCAAAAATTTTGTCCTGACTGCTTGGTGGACTGAATCCTGTCGCCACGCTCGAATGCAGCGTCGTGTTTGTCTTGTCGACTTTATAGCTGCTGGCAAAGCGATAAGTCCAGACTCCACCGAACTGATTGAAGTGATCGAAGCGCCCGCCAGCGACGAAGATCAAGTTTTTGACTGGCGTGAGCGTCGCCTGCAAAAATCCCGCAACCTCCTCGGTGTGATCGCTCACAAAGGTTGGTTGCGGTCCAAAAATTTGAAGCACGAACGGGCGTTCTTGTCCCGCGTTGAGGCGACTATAGAAAAATCCTGATGTCAGTGTCAGCCAAGAGGTGGGTCGCAAATCGTTTTGGTAATCAATTTGCGAACGCTCGAATAGAGCTCGCGTCGGGCCGACAAATCCATCCTCGTTGGGATCGTTTATTTGCCGCTCGTGATCGTAACTGAAAATGAACTTATGCTCCCACCAATCGCTTGCTTTCCAATCGATGTGAGGACCAATCAGCCAGCGTTCCGTGAGAAAGTGATCAATGGGACGCGGATCGAAAATCGTGTTTGGATTTCCCGTGTCACTAACTGAGTAGGTAAACAAACTGCCGATCCGTAGCTGATCGTTCGGCGACCAGCCAACGTCTGTAATCGCAGCCGTGTTGCGGTAGTTATTGTTCGGGCGCGCGTTGTCAGTGTCGAGGCGACTCGCACCCACTGAATAATCGAAGCCGTCGATTTTGCCCTCGCTCTGGCTCCATTCACGAAACGTATCGTACGAGCCGCCCTCGGCCGCGATCATAACACCCGGTGTCCCCGTGCCTTGTTTCGTAAAAATTTGGATCACGCCGGCCAGCGCGCGCGGCCCGTACAAAGTGCTCTGCGGTCCGCGCACCACCTCGATTCGGTCGATGTCGTCTGTCGTTAGATCGGCGAAATTAAATGCGCCCTGCAAACCTTGATTGATCGGAATTCCATCGAGCAAAACCTGTGTGTGCTCGCTGCGCAATCCACGGATGAAGACGGAGGTCAATTGGCCAGCCGTCCCGGTTTGCACAACCGATAATCCGGGCGGTTCGCGGAGCGCGTCGCTCACGCGTTGAATCTGTCTCGCCTCGATATCTTCCGACGTGATCACGCTCACACTCGCGGGCGATTGGTCCAGCGGAATATCAAAACGCGTTGCCGAGACCACCACTTGCTCAGTTTCTGCTTCGCCGGGTGAAGGAGTCGGCGAGGTTTGCTGCCCGAAGCAAATGCTCGGCGCGAAGAGGAGCAGGGCAGCGTATCGGATTGAATCGCGCACGCGTCTCGCGTGCTGGCGATGGTGTCTCGCCATCGCGGACTTTTTTTGCGCGACGCCACCTCCCGAGATTCTCGCTTTAAGAAAAGATCGTTTCGGCGCGACGCCGAAACCAACACGCGGGACGCGTGCGCTCCCCGGAACGAACCAAACTGGACGATTTCGCATACAAGTTACCTCCAACTACGAGAGTCGGACTTGTATGGCCGAGGCCGCATCGCCCAGCTCTCATTCTTCTTTTTGCGAAGAAGTTTTTTCGGTCTGCGTTGTAGCCGGGATCGTTGATCCGGGTCGCCGCGGTCACCGACCACGGCTACAGCCGAATGAGGTGGACCGGACAAATATTCTGGCTCCTGGCTTTCGAAGCAGCTGAGAGTCTTCGTCTCTCAACAGCCTTCGCCTTCTTCCCGCCTTCACCCCCGAAAGTTTTCAGGGATTGGCCCAATGGGAAGTCGTATCCAGTTACAGCAGCGCAACTGCTCCCGATTCTCACGGGATTTCTTGCGCCGATCCACTTTTCCAAGCTCGCAAAGAACTGGATCGAGGACTAGCGGCTTGCGCTTCGAGCGTCAAGATTATTTAATCAGCTGCCAACCCTTGCTGTGAGCTTTATCTGATATGGTTTCATCCAGTCCCAACTTCGTCGTTACTGGCGGCGCCGGTTTCATCGGGTCCAATCTCACGCTTGCGCTGCAGGAAAAATTCCCGGACGCGCGTCTCACCGTAATAGATGATTTTCGTTCTGGTAATTTCAAGAATCTCGCGGGTTACAGCGGCGATTTCGTGGCGCAAAATCTGGCGACGCTCAACTGGCACAACCAGTTCGGTGACGAAAAATTCGACGCCATTTTTCATCTCGCATCGATCACCGACACGACGTTGCACGATCAATTCGTTCAGGTTCACGACAACGTCGAAAGCTTTCGTCGTCTATTGAATTTTGCACGCCCGACTAAGACCCGGATCATCTATGCTTCCTCCGCCGCAACTTACGGTCCCGCAACAGAGGCCAGTGTGGAATCAAACGGCGCGGCGCCCGCAAATGTTTACGCCTTTTCCAAAGTGATCATGGATAACCTCGCAAGGCGCGCTGCTAGCGACTCGCCTGATTGGATCATCATCGGCTTGCGTTACTTCAACGTTTACGGGCCGCGCGAAGCGCACAAAGGCGTGCCTGCGAGCATGGTGTATCATCTGGCGCAACAGATGAAGGCCGGCCAGCGGCCGCGCATTTTCAAGCATGGCGAGCAGAAGCGCGACTTTGTTTACGTGAACGACGCGGTCGGGGGGAGCATCCGCGCGCTCGATACGCAAACGAGCGGGATTTATAACCTCGGCTCGGGCCAGGCGCGCTCGTTCAACGAACTGGTCGATGTTCTCAATAAATGCTTGGGCACAAATTTTCAGCCGGATTACATCGATAACCCGCATGCGCATTACCAAAACTTCACGCAAGCCGATCTCACGAACGCGCGCGGCGCGCTTGGTTACAAGCCACGATTCCCCTTGGAGGAAGGCGTGCGCGATTACATGCACTGGTTGTACGGAGCGTAGCGCCTTCAGCCCTCACGTTTAGCGCAGCGGTGGATCGGCTTCTCCGAAGACGATGGCAAATATTGCCGAAAGCCAAACTGATGTGCGCGAGCATGCCGGAGCAAAGGAAATTTGGCGGAAAAGCCGCATTGATTTAGCAACGCGTTGAGGACAACGCGTTCCACCTTCGCTTGCCCCGCCGCGCTTCGCACAGCGAAGCGGCTACAGCATTACCCCTCCCAAAAAAATTTGGTCGGGCGATGGATTTCCGGCGGAAGGCTCTTATGCACTGGGCAATTGAGCGCCGTTTGTTCCAGCACCTTGCGGTGCGGCGAATCGGGCGGCAGCGGGATGTGGACTTCTGACGGCAGGCCAACGATCCGGCGGGGTGGGTCCTTCGACATTTCCTTTTGCACTGAGACTGTCATGCCGCTCAAATCAATTCCGAGTTCCTGCGCTTTGATTCCCATCGTCGTTGTCATGCACGTGCCGAGAGCCGTGGCAACGAGGTCAGTGGGTGAAAACTCTTCGCCTTTGCCCTTGTTATCAGTTGGCGCATCGGTGGAAATTTTCGATTGCGACGGCCCGTGCGTGGCGTCGCAATGCAAATCGCCGGTGTATTTGATTGAGACTTCGACCATGCCAAAGTATGCGACGCGTCTCGCGGCAGCGCAATGCAGGCGATTTGTAGGCCGTCTGTGTCAGCTCCGAAAGCTTTCGGAGTTCACAGAAGGGAGCCGCGGCGACGCGAGCGACATGGACGGGCAGCCCGTCAGGGCGAGTGAGCGGGGCGAATGAGTCAAACGCCCCTACAATCATTGCGAAAGAATCGGCGTTTCCTGAATTTTGCCCGCAGACCTTGCGGCCGGATTCGGAGGCTGATTCGAAACACGTGAGGTATGAAAAAGAAAGTCACGGGAAAAGATCTAAAGAAGGAAGCGCCGCGCAGTCCGCGCATTCGAGTCGGCGGCTACGCCATTCTTGGGCGCACCATCGACAAATGCCGCGCGCTCGTGGCGGGGAACATCGGCGAATATCATTTCGATTGTCCGCTCGATAACATGCTCTTCGGTTTCAAAGTTGTGGAGGGCGACGATTTCAAAGCTCAAATCGAGCAGGGCGCAAGCGACCAGGAGATGGTCGAATGGCTCAATCAAAGCGGCGAGAAGAAAACGCCGGCGCAAATCATGCGCTGGAGCGAAAAGATGGAGGCCAGCAGTCTCTACGACAATCTGGAGAAATGGGATTTCTTTGTCGAAGAATGCAACAAACTCGGACTCGATCCGTCTAAAACGACAACATTCGATTGGCTCGAAGTCGATGATAGAGTTTTTCACGCGAAGCAAGCGGCGTGAGTTGCCCTTCGCACCGAAAAATTGCAGAACTGTAGCCACGCTCCTGTGGCGCGTTGCGAAGGAACGGACCACGGAGCCGTGGCTACGGAACGTTGATCGCTGTAGCCGCCTCGCTCTGTCGATGCGTCTCCGTCCAATCGATTCACGGCGACAGAGCGCCCTGGTTACAACGATCCGCGATCTACGTCTTGATTAGCGGCGGTGGAATATCTTCCGTTATACCGGTGTCGATGCCGCGGCGCAGTTTGCTGTGTCGAACGCTGTAGAGAAAAGAAATCAGCAGACCAATTCCGAGCCAGACAAAGAAACGGATCCAGGTGAGCACCGGCAGGCTGAGCATGAGCACAAAACACAGGAGCACGCCGACGATCGGAAACAGCGGCGCGAGCGGGACACGAAACGGCCGCGAACGCCCTGCGTCGGTCTGCCGCAAAACGGCCACGCCGACGCAGACGAGAATGAATGCGAACAATGTTCCAATGTTCGTCAAATCTGAAAGTGAGCCGATGTCGACCAGCATCGCCACTCCGCCAACGACCACTCCGGTCCAAATTGTTGTCACGTATGGCGTGCGGAAGCGTGGATGAATTCGAGCAAAGTACTGCGGGAGCAAGCCGTCACGCGCCATCGCCATAAAAATGCGCGGCTGCCCGAGTTGGAAAACGAGTAACACCGAAGTCATTCCAGCAAGGAGTAACACCGAAGTCATTCCAGCAAG
>QHOK01000181.1 GCA_003218755.1 Verrucomicrobiota bacterium | reverse complement strand
GCTGGCGTCCATGCAGCGCGCGGAGCGACTGTAGTTCTCATCGACGGCGATTTGCAAAATGATCCTGCTGACATTCCAAGGCTTCTTGCTGAAATTGCGCGCGGCGCCGATCTCGTCTGCGGCTATCGCGCGCAGCGCAGAGACACGCGCGTGAAGCGGTTGACCAGCTGGATTGCCAACGCGGTTCGCAGCCGCTTCACAAAAGACGGCGTGCGCGACACTGGTTGCACACTCAAAGCGATGCGGCGCGAATGTGTCGGCGCGCTCGTTCCATTCAAGGGCATGCACCGTTTCATTCCCGCGCTAGTCAAAGGGGCAGGGTACCAGCTCGTAGAAGTTCCCGTCAATCATCGGCCGCGTCGCTTCGGTCAAAGCAAATACGGATTGGGTAACCGCGCTGTGCGGGCGACACTCGATATGTTCGGTGTGCGCTGGCTGCTTTCGCGGCGATTGAGCTTTAAGATTCGCGAGTCGTAGGCCCTACTTGGTATCAAAACACGCTTGTCAACCTAGGCGCTGCCGCTAAGCTTGGCCTCCCGCACCGGGAATCCGCATGTCCTTGGCCAATTTACTTTCTGCCGAGCAAATCATCCCAGAGATGAAAGCAACGGAGCGCTGGGCGGCCATCGTTGAGTTGATCGATTTGCTCGTTGGCCTTGGCAAAATTAAATCGCCAGATCGCGACCCCATTCTTAGCGCGCTTAGACAGCGCGAGGAGACGATGAGCACAGGAATCGGGTTCGGCATTGCCATTCCACATTGTTCTTCCGACCGGCTCGACGAAGTCGTCGCTGCATTCGGAAGATCCACCACCGGCATTGAGTTTGATGCACTCGACAATGCTCCGGTGAAATTCGTCGTCCTTTTCATTGTGCCGAAAAATCAATTTCAGACGCACCTGCGCACGTTAGCCTCCATTGCAAAGTTTCTGAACGACCGCTCGGTGCGCGAAAGTCTGGCCAGCGCAAAATCCGCCGACGAAATTTTGTCGATCTTTCACGATCGTTCGTAACTTGTAGCCGTCGACCTCTGGGGGACGCGGCGAGGGAAGCGGCTACAGTTTAGCCGATGGAAACCTTCCAGTCACTGCTTGCAAAAAAGCTTTCGAATGCTTTGAAAAACGCCGGTTTGCCTGACGCGGGCGAATTGACGCCTGCGTCCGATCCGAGGTTCGGCGATTACCAGACTAACGCCGCTCTTGTACTGGGGAAGCAGCGCGGCGAAAATCCGCGAGTTCTCGCGGAGAAAATCGTCGCACGGTTTGATACTGACGATCTGTGCGACGCGCCGGCGGTTGCGGGTCCGGGCTTCATCAACTTCACACTGCGCCCCAGCGCGGTCGCTGAAAAAACAGTGGAGGTGCTGCGGGACGACCGGCTCGGCATTGCTGAGGCAAAATCGCCGCTACGCGTCGTGATCGATTTTGGTTCGCCCAACGTAGCCAAACCCATGCATGTCGGTCACATCCGCAGCACCGTGCTCGGCGATGCCCTTGCGCGCATCGCGCAATTTCTCGGGCACGAGGTGATCCGCGATAATCACATTGGCGACTGGGGCACGCAGTTCGGGATGGTCATTTATGGTTGGAAAAACCTGCTGGATCGGCGAGCGCTTCAGCGTAATCCGTTGACCGAGATTGTCCGCATTTACAAGGAAACAAACCAACGAGCAACCAGCGATCCGGAAGTTCGCGAAGCCTGCCGCCAGGAGTTGATAAAGCTCCAGGCCGGCGACCGGGAAAACCTCGATATCTGGAACGAATGCGTCGCCTTATCAATGCAGGATTTCGAGCTTGTTTATAAATTGCTCGACATCCATTACGACATTCAATGCGGCGAAAGTTTTTACCACGATCGCCTGCCCGGCGTGGTAGAACGCCTGCTCAAATCCGGTATTGCGGAGATTAGCGAAGGCGCGGTCGTCGTTTTCTTCCGCGATAATCCCGAACTGGCCGATAAACCTCTGATCATCCGAAAACGGGACGGCGGCTTCAATTACGCCACCACGGACGTCGCCACCGTCGATTATCGGATCGACGATTTGAAAGCGGATGCGATTTGGTACGTCGTGGGCGCGCCGCAGATTTTGCATTTCAAGCAAATTTTCAATATTGCGCGGCGCGAAGGTTACACGGCTGATCTCCGCCATATCACGTTTGGCAGCATTCTCGGCGAGGACCGGAAACTCATGAAGACGCGGTCGGGCGAGAACGTGCCGTTGCGTGATCTTCTCGAGGAAGCCTGCAAGCGCGCGCGCAAAATCATCGAGGAAAAAAATCCGCACCTGAGCGACGACGAAAAGACTGCCATTGTCCAGAAGATCGGGATCGGCGCGGTGAAATATGCTGATCTCTCGCAGTACAGGATGACCGATTACATCTTCTCGTGGGATAAGATGTTGTCCCTGCAGGGAAATACCGCGCCGTATTTGCAGAACGCGTATGTCCGCATCCGCTCGATCTTTCGCAAAGCAGGCGAATCCGTGCCAAAGATCGACAAGCTGGTTCTCGCAGATTCCGCCGAAATTAATCTCGGCAAACGCCTGTGTCAGTTCGCCGAGACCGTTCCGCAAGTGTTGAACGATTTTCGGCCAAATATCCTGGCAAATTATCTGTTCGAGGTGGCGAACAGCTTCCACACATTTTACGAGGCCTGCCCGGTGCTGAAATCACCGGAACCGGCGCGCAGTTCGCGACTCGCTTTGTGCGATCTGACCGCTCAAGTCTTGAAACAGGGTCTCGGCCTTCTCGGGATCAAGGTGCCGGAGAAGATGTAAGACAACGCCGAACGCCCAACATCGAACGCTGAATCTCGAAATCAGACTCTGAATTTCGGTGTTGGACGTTGGACGTTGGGCGTTGGACGTTTGCTTCCTGCCGTGACAAAAACGCATCCGCGCATTCCAACCTGCACCTACCGGTTGCAATTCAATCGCTGGTTCACTTTTTCCCAAGCACGCGAGATCGTGCCCTATTTGAATGCACTGGAAGTTAGTGACGTTTACGCATCGCCCTATTTTCAAGCGAGCCCGGATAGCCTGCATGGTTACGACATCACTGATCATAACAAGTTGAACGCCGCAATCGGCTCGCGCGCGGATTATGATGCGTGGATTGCGCAACTGCACGAGCACTCGATGGGACAGGTTCTGGATTTTGTCCCGAATCACGTCGGGATCGCTGACTCGCGGAATCAGTGGTGGATGGACGTGCTTGAAAACGGTCGCAGCTCAAGGTATGCGCCCTATTTCGATATGGACTGGGAACCGCGGAAATTTGATCTGCGCGACAAAGTTCTTCTGCCAATCCTGAGCGACCAATACGGCCGCGTCCTTGAGCGCGGCGAGTTGCAGGTGCGTTTCGAAGAAGGAACGTTCTTTCTGCTCTATGGCGAGCGCAGACTCCCGATCGCGCCGGGAACGTATCGTTACATTCTCGAAATTGCTTTAAAAAATCTCGCCGGACACAAGGACGAAGATTTTTACCCGCAATTACAAAGCATTCTGACCGCGCTCGAATATTTGCCGAAACGCACCGAAGCTGATCCAAAGCGGATCGCAGAGCGCATTCGAGAAAAAGAAATCATCAAGCGACGCCTGGAGCGACTTTGTGCCGAAGCGCCGCAGGTGCAACAGGCGCTCGAAAAAGTGTTGGCGCAAATCAACGGAAAGCCGGGCGACGCACGCAGCTTCGACATCCTGGATGAATTGCTCAACGCGCAATCGTATCGGCTGGCGTCCTGGCGCGTCGCGGCCGAAGAAATCAATTACCGCCGTTTTTTTGACGTAAATGAGTTAGCGGCGATTCGGGTCGAATTGCCAAAGGTTTTCGATGCCGTTCACCGGCTTCTTCTGGATTTGGTGAGCACTGGCGCGGTGACAGGCCTGCGCATCGATCATCCGGATGGTCTTTACTTGCCCGGCGAGTATTTCGAAAAGCTCCAGCAGCGTTGCGCGAAAGCGCTTGGGATCGCGCTGCCTAAAGACGGGCGCGCCATTTACATGGTCGCAGAAAAAATCCTCACCGGCTCGGAAACATTGCGCAAAGACTGGCGCGTGCACGGAACCACTGGTTACGATTTTGCGAATCATGTGATGCAGTTGCTGGTCGATTCGTCGGCCGAGGCGGCGATCACGAAAACATTCCATCGTTTCATCGGTCACTCGGTTCCTTTTGGCCATCTGCTGTATGCGAAAAAACTGCAGGTGATGAAACTCGCGCTGGCGAATGACGTCGATGTTCTGGGCAACATGCTCGATCGGCTTTCCGAGCGGAGCCGCTGGTATCGCGATTTCACGCTCGAGGCGCTTTCGCGTGCCGTGCGCGAGACCATCGCCTGCTTCCCTGTTTATCGAACCTATCTCGCGCCGGGTCAGCCGGTGAGCGAAGAAGATCGTCAAATCGTCGAGCGCGCGATCAGCGCAGCAAAGCGCCGTAACCCGGCGATAGATGAATCAATCTTCAATTATCTGCGGGACGTGCTGCTCTTTCGTTTCCAACCAAATCTCGATGCCGGCGGACGCGCGGCGCACACGCATTTCGTCTTAAAGTTTCAACAAACTACGGGACCCGTGATGGCGAAGGGGCTGGAGGATACGGTGTTTTACATTTACAACCGGCTGACAGCGCTAAACGAAGTAGGCGGCGAGCCGCAACAGTTTGGACTCAGCATTGAGGCGTTTCACGAGCGCAATCTGGATCGGCAACGCAATTGGCCGGCCACCTTGCTCGCGACCTCAACGCACGACACAAAACGCAGCGAAGACGTGCGTGCGCGAATCGTGGCGATTTCGGAAATCCCCGAGCTTTGGCGACGTTCGTTGCAACGCTGGCACGTAGCGAATCGCGGTTGGAAACGAATGATCAACGACTTGGAAGCGCCGGACGCGAGCGAAGAATATTTGCTGTACCAGACTCTGCTAGGCACCTGGCCAATGCAGGCAAACGGCGAACCGGAACCCATGCCGTCGCCGGAGTATGTCGAGCGGATTCAGGCCTACATGGCCAAGGCGCTTCATGAAGCGAAGATCAACACGAGTTGGATACAGCCAAACCTACAATGGGATGCAGCAATGCGGGATTTCATCGCGAAGATTTTGGATCCGTCGTCGCGAAATAAGTTTGTGCCAATTTTGCTGCCGGTTGCGCAGGAGATTGCGCGTCTCGGCGCCATCAATTCGCTCACGCAAACATTACTTAAACTGACGTCGCCGGGCGTGCCGGACATTTACCAGGGCAACGAGGTTTGGGATTACAGCCTTGTCGATCCAGATAACCGGCGCGCTGTCGATTACAATCGGCGCCGCGACATGCTCCAAGCATTGTCGACCGCGACCCCTAGAGAATTGCAGACTTGGCCCGATGGCCAGATCAAGTTGTTTCTGATCCAGCGTGTGCTGCGATTTCGTCGCGAGCACGCTGACCTTTTCCAGCGCGGCGAATATCTACCGCTCCGCGCGAGCGGAACCTTTTCGGAATGTTGCGTCAGTTTCGCGCGGCGCCTCGTGAACAAATGGATTGTTGTGATCGCGCCGCGATTCTCTTCGCGCGTCGGTTTTCCGTTGGTCGACGAGCGGTGGAAAGACACGGTAATCGAATTACCCGAAACACTTTCGCTTGCACAGGCGCACGACCTGTTTACGTGCCGGCCTCTCCCTCTCCGAGATCGAAAAGTGAAGCTCGCGGACGCATTATCAATTCTCCCCTTTGCGGTGATCACGAGCTTGTAGCCGCTTCGCTGTGCGAAGCGCAGCGCTGGGTGAATGGTTCGCGGGAAAGGTGTCGCCCACAGGGCGACGGCTACAGGTTATGCACCGTGCATGCCGTGAAAAAGTTCAACCATCCATTGCGCGAAATTGCTCAGATTTGTCAGCAGATCCGCGCCGAAACTGGCAAAGGTGATGTGTGGCGACGCGAGAATCAGCATCGCGCTGAGCAACAACAGATTCATCAGATAGATCACGACGAGCGAGAAAAAAGTGCCTTGGTCGCTCAAATCGGTCTGGTTCTTTGGGATCATCCAGCACGTGAAGGTGAAATGGAACGCCCACGTCGCGCCGATGACGGCGTAAAGCAGGCGGCCGTATGGCTGCACATTTACGAATAGGCTGAACACTCCGTAAGTGCCGATGGCCAGAATGCTGTAGAGCGGAAAAAAATAAGGCGCCAGCGCGATCCAGAAGTTGGCCTTGCTCGTGACGACATGGCCGCCGTCACGGCCAACCCGAAACCGGCTCACGCGTCCGCCCATCAACCAAACCCAGAGTGCGTGGGTCAGTTCGTGTCCGAAGACATAAATTACGATTGGGCGCGGAAGACCGAAAAAAGCGATCAGCCAAAGGAGTGCCCCTAATGAAAAGAACCAGAATTCTTCGCCTGCCCAGAGCCGTTGCGTCATAGTCGCGCGCGCGAACGCAGTGAAAAATGTCTGACTCAGAATCGCGCAGATCGGCAGCAAGAAAATCGCAAAAACAAATTTCACCCATCGGGTCGGCACCAGCAGCGGTTCCGAAGCAGCGATGACGCTTCTTGATGTCGCGCGCGCAACGCTTCGGACAACCTTCCGGCTGCGTTCGGACTTACGCTTTCCGCGATTGTTCTTTGATCTTTGCTTTAGTGCAGCCAAAGTTGACCGCAGATTAGGCGGATTTCAGCAGACAAAAGCAAGACCGAACCGCGGATGGCGCGGATGACTTAAACTCTGGCGAGCACAGGCCGCTGGCCTGTAGTTTCCGGCAGTTTGCCGTAAACCGAGAACATCGCGGTCAAGCCCTCCCCATGTAGGCGCCGGTGCGCGTATCAATCTTGATCGTCTCGCCTTCCTTGATGAAAAGCGGAACGTTGATTGTCTTTCCGGTTTCCAGCTTTGCGGGCTTGGTGACGTTGCTGGCGGTGTCGCCGCGGACGCCTTCCGGTGATTCAACCACCTTCAGACTCACCGAAGCGGGCAACTCAACCTGCACCGGTTTGCCTTCTGCGTAGAGAACCTGCACGGAAAGATTTTCCACGAAGTAATCTTTCGCGTCGCCGATCAGGTTTTCTTGTAACGTGATGGTGTCGTATGTCTCGGGGTCCATGAAATGGTATCCGTTGCGGTCCTTTTATCGGTGGAACCAAAGCGGACATCGGCGCTCTTGCCGGTGTTGATGTAGCGGATCATCGCCTGGACGAACGCACGCAAATTCCCCGGCGTGCGGTGATGCACTTCGAGGACAATGGCAGGGTTGCCATTGTATTTGATGGCCATTCCTCTGCGAAGATCGTTGGCGGCAAGCATGGAAAGAAGTGATCGGCTAAAACGTTACAACGTTAAAACGTTGCAGCAGTTGAGTCGGGGGAGCGCAGAGCTTACATGCGCACGCGGATTTTGCAATTGCAGGGCAGGCGTCCGCTCTCCATCGGCAACCCGAAAGCGTTCGGGGTTGCCCTACAATAGTTTCAACCGCGTCAGGTCCTGTGAATCGACAATGCCTACGGGCACGTTGTCGTCATCGACCACAACTAGGTCGTCGATACGATGGCGTTCAAGCAGATTAAGCACCTCGACGGCGAGTTTGTCCTTGTGCACCGTGACCGGATTCAACGTCATGAGATCTGCCACCAGTCGTTCGCCTATCCTTGAATCAGATTGAAAATGCCGAACGAAATCGCCGTGTGTGAAAATGCCCCGTAATTGCTGATCTTCGTCAGTCACAACCGCAGCGCCGGCGCGTACGCTAGTCATTGCTTTTAATACGTCACGGATCGGAGCAGCGGTAGAAACAATCGCCATCGCCTCGCGCGGCCGCATGATTTGATGCACGCGCATAAGCATGCTGCGCCCGATCATTCCGCCGGGATGAAACTTCACGAAATCTTCCTTCCTAAAGCCACGCGCCTCGAGCAACACCATTGCCAGCGCGTCGCCCAGCGCCAGCATCACCGTTGTGCTCGAAGTCGGTGCCAGGTTCAGCGGGCACGCTTCCTGTTCTATGTTTACGTCGAGACAGAGATGGGCGTTTTGTGCGAGGACTGATTTTGGATCGCCGCACATCGCGATGATCTTCACTTGGAACCGGGCAATAGCTGGCAAAATCCGAACAATTTCTTCCGTCTCACCGCTCGCGCTCAGGGCCAGCACCACATCGCCGTCTGCGATCATGCCGAGATCGCCGTGCAACGCGTTTGAAGAGTCGAGCACCACCGCGGGCGAACCGGTGCTAGTGAGAGTGGCCGCGATCTTTGCGCCGATGTGCCCGGATTTTCCGACACCCACAACAACGACTTTGCCGCGGGCATCCACCGTTTCCCTGACGAGCTCAACAGCGCGGGAGAAACTTTCGTCCAAGCGCTCCCGGAGTCGTTTGAGCTCAAAAATTTCTATATCCAGGACACGTCCGGCCTTTTCAAGGTAATCCATCGAAGTATATAATGTGGGCAGGGCGTAGTGATGGGCAAGAATTTGCACGTGTCGAACGAAAGGAAAAACATGAAAACAATCACTATTGCAATCGCGGCAGCGCTGATGACGACCGCTTCGGCGCAAGAATTCAGAGCGCCAATCGGTCCGCAAAAACCGGTGCGAGCGATGGAGACGCCGCCGCCTCTCTTAAAACGTCCCGAGGTCACCGGAGTTGTCCCGCGAGGATTTAGCGACGGCCGTAATCCGCTCCAGATGCTCAACCCATGGGCGCCGCCCCGCTACGGTACCTGGGTGGAGAGCACGTCGTTCGACCCGAATCACCCCGGAAAATGGAACGGGATTAAACTCTTCGAGATCGTCTTTTGATATTCGGAGATAGCTGTTTCGGCAGAGAGGCTTTCGATCCTCTCATGCACGCTTAGCAACTAAACGTGCTTTGGTCCGTGCTAGCCGCGATTTACCTTTGCTCGACCTGGGCAAAAAACTTTGCGAGTTGCGAACGTATCGCTTGAAACGAAAGCCGCTCCAGTGCGCGCTCCTGCGATCCGGCGACGATTGCAGCGCGTAAATCGGCGTTTTTCAACAGATCGAGCGCTATTGAAGCGATTTCGTTAATTGTGCGGCCTTCGCCGCAAGTTTTCGAAAACGCAATTCGTTCGATAGCGCCGTCGCCTCCGACGCAGACGATCCGGGAGAGGAGAGCGTCGCCTGCAACCTGGCCTGGCACATGGCTTCGGTCGAGTTCCAAAACGATCTTATGCTGCGCCACATCGCGCAGATAATCCGCGTAGGACTTCCGTTTTTCAATTACGCGGAGTTTCCCATCCGGAAACTTTAGCTCATCGAGCAAGCGGCGGGCTTTGTATCCATCCAGATTAACGAGCGTGACCGGTTCACCTGTCGTTTCGCAAAGCTGGCGCGCGACCAACAGCGCCGCGAAATGATTGCGTGATGGCACGTCCCACTCCCGTGTGCCGACAAAAATTCCCGATTGCTCGGTTGCTGGCAGCGACAAGTTCCAGCGACGATCCTCGATGGGATACGGAGTCGGGATAAAGGCCACCGTTGCGGCGTCGTGTTTGCCGCGGGCGCACTTGTAGATTTCTGCAGCTTCCGGAGTGGTCGCGATGCATCCGTCGGCTTGTGCCAGAATTTTCATGAAACGCGATAATCTCGCGCGGTTGCATAACTGTTGCGCGATCTGGTGGAGTCCAGTCTCCTTCAACGAAACGGCGACCGTGCGACCTTGCTTCTTTAGATCGCTCAATGCCCGTTCTGAAGCGCGAAAATCGCTGCGCAAAAGCAGAAGGATCGGCGTGTGCTCCGCGACGGCGCGGCTTGGATTATAATGAAAAGCTCCAAGCGTACACGCAGCAAAGCCATGAAAATTGATCGGCGGATGCGCTCCTTCGCCTGGAGCAGGCAGCTTATGAAATTTCTGTTCCGGGTCGCGTCCCGCAGGGTTGAGAACAGTCAGCCGAAAATGCTCCGCGCTTTGCGGTGTCATCACTTATCGGATTAGCGGCTTGACCACTTATTCGTTGCCATCGCCCGGTGGCGGCGCAGCAGATCTCAGGAGCGTCTCATCCTCATCCTCTTGGTCGAGCGGTTTGACTGGGATTGCGCGCCGGATCTCGACAGGTTTCTTGTCCTGTGGCTGGACCGGGATCGCTTTCCTGATTTCCGGAGGCGTTTCTGCCGTTTGGGTACTTGAGCGGCTTCCACCTGCGACATTACTTGCAGTCTTGACTTCATTCCCGCCGGTCAAGGTCTCGGGCTTTTGAGTCTCGGCTATCTGCGGTGTAGGCTGCGGCGGTGGCTCGGGTTTCAGCTTTGGCTTGAGCGAATTGTACGGGTCGTTGTCAGCCAACAATGTTGGACTTTTTATTTCGATTGGCGCGACTGCGGTGAGGTCCACCGCGAGAGCAGCGCGGGGCAAGTCGCTGGAAGAAAACTCGCGACCGAGACGAGCGCGCGGTTCACCATGCACATCGCACGACTCAGTAGGCGCTTGTGACGCTGTGGCAATTTCCGTGTAAGTGGTGCGCCGCTGAACCGTATCGCCGTTGGCGGTTTTTACATTATCATAACAGTTGTCCGTCGCGAGCAAGCCGGATCTCGAACAAATCTCAATCTGCTTCAGATTTGCCGGCTGTTTAATTTCTCGCGGTGGATAACTCTTGGCGGCTGCGTTCATGATATCGACCCAAATCGGCAGAGCGAGCTCGCGCCCGAACGCGCCGCGGTAAATCTTCTGCGGCTTGTCGAAGCCTGCCCAGACAGCGCACGTGAAATTGGAATCATATCCGGCAAACAACGCATCAGTGAAATCGTAAGAGGTGCCGGTTTTACCCGCTGCGGGCATTTTCTTGAGAGCAAATTGTGTAAAAGCAGCTCTGCCTGTTCCCGATTGAAGCGCGTCTGCAAGGCAGGAATGCACTTCGTAGGCGGTCTCAGGCTTGATGACTAATTTCCGGATGCTCTCCTGCTTTCCATCCCAAACCAGCGTTCCGTCCTTTTCTTCAATGCGCTGCAAAATGTGCGGTGAATTTGGCCGCCAGCCGCTATTTGGAAATATCGTGTATGCGAGCGCGAGCTCGGCAAGGGTCACTTCGCTGCTTCCCAGAAATGTAGCCGGATACGGGCGCAGCGGAGAATGAATGCCCGCCGCGGAGCAGAGCTGTAATACCGAATCGACGCCTGCATTCATTCCCATGCGCACGGTTGCGCCGTTTTTCGATTTGGCCAGCGCCTGCCTCGCCGTCATGGCGCCTTCGTAACGGTTCTCAGCGCTTTCTGGGCCCCATTCACCAAGAATTCCCGTTGTGCCGCCGATCATGACTGCGCGATTATCCAGAGGCGAATCTTCCACCAGCGATCCGGGATACATCCCTTTCTCGAAAGCTGCCGCATAAACAAACGGCAGCATCGCGGTACCAGCGGGCCGGCGAGCTTGCAGCGCACGGTTGTACTGGTTGTGCTCGAAATCGCGTCCGCCCACCAGCACCAGAATGTCACCGGTTGCGTTGTCGAGGCCAATGATCGCGCCCTGCAGATACTCGGGCGCGGGCTGATCAGACATTGTACCGTTTGCCTTGGCCTTGCGAAACAAGGCCGCATAAGCGGGGTAAGTCTGGTGATTATACTCGGGACGCTGCTCGACCGCTTCGAGATGAGCCCGGAGAGAATCCTCCGCTACCTTCTGGAGATCGACATCGATGGTCGTGTGAATGCGAAAGCCTTCGTTCATCGCGCGGTCCCATCCTACGGCGGCGATGACCTGCTGGCGGATATAGTCGACTGCGTAGGTTTGTCCCTGCGCGTTTTGCCGGCTCCCGATGACGATCTGTTCCGCTCGCGCCGCGGCGCATCGTTCGCGGCTGATAAAGCCGAGGTCGCGCATCCGATCGAGCGCAAAGTCGCGCACCTCGCGCGAATTGGTGCGATCAGTCCATGGCGACAATCTGTTTGGGCTCTTGATCAGACCGGCGAGCGTCGCGCATTCCGCCAACGACATTTCACGCGCGGACTTGCCAAAATACCCTCGCGCCGCTGCTTCCGCCCCGTACAGCCCGCCGCCGAAATAGATCCGGTTCAGATATAGCTCCATTATTTTTTGTTTCCCGAACTGCTCTTCAATTCGTCGGGCTAGAAAAATCTCGAGTAGTTTGCGGCGGAAGGTTCTTTCCTTGAGCGCGAAACTATTGCGCGCCAGTTGTTGAGTGATTGTGCTTCCGCCCTGACGCACGTGGCCAGCCGTCAGATTTTTCAACGCCGCGCGGATGATCCCGACCAAATCATAGCCGTGATGCTGATAAAACTTTGCGTCCTCAACAGCAACGACTGCGTTGATGAGATCGGGAGGCAACTGCTCGTAGGGCACCGTCTGGCGGTTTTCCACGTAGATTTGGCCGAAGATCTTGCCGTTCCGATCCAAAATTACGCTGGCTGATTCCATTTGTTCGAGTTTGTTTAGATCTACCAGGGCGGCCGAAAACGGTAGCCCGGTGGGGGCCTCAGATATGTGGCAGTCGGTCTCAAGCTTACGAAGGGCTGGAATCGCCCCAAGGTACGCGCCAAACGCCAAACGCTCAATGGCCAATGCGAATCGGCGCCCAGGGGTCTTGGGTACCAACCGCGGGTTACAGCAACGCAGCGGGCGCGCAGGCAAAATGCGTAATTGTAAGCGAGCTGCCGGATTGGTTGCGCTCATTTCGATTCCCTTGCCAGTTGGAGGCGAGTGTGTACGTGACGCTCGCTCTTGTGCCTGACCAATTCGTTAGGGTGTGCTTTGTGGTTCTTGGCGCATGTAAAAAGGCCTCCATCATTTCCTTCGCTCACATGGCCAGCGCTGTTCTCCGCAGCTGGTTTTGCGCTCGTTTTGCCCGGCGTGAAAAATTGCTTGCCGCGCCTGAGAATAATTGTTAATAAGTGCACCGGTGGTTCGCCTTGACTTACGCCGACCGATCGCCGCTGTGACGGATATTCTATCCCTCATCACAGTGACGGACGGTCACGATGGCGGCCTCTGCGACAGTGAGTGCACGTCGCGAGGAGCGATCCATGGCGCTAGTGTTTATGCCGATTCGGTCATCTGTTTTGCCGTTACGGCGCGATCAATCTTTCTGGGCGTTCTCCCTAATGCTTACCTGAGCGGACAATCCGTTAGGCGCAATTACCGGGCTCCAAGCAGCCTAGAGAAGGTTTTCAAGCCTTGCGCAATCTATCTGTAATCTTTCCGGCATTTAACGAGGAAGGCAACATCAGATGCACGATAGAAACAGCAATAAAGGTCCTTCCCAAGGTCGCCACGAGATGGGAGATCATCGTTGTAGACGACGGCAGCAGCGATGCCACCGCTCTGATCTGCGACCACTTGAAAGCTCGATACCTGGAAGTTGAAGTGATTCACCACGGGGAGAACAGGGGATACGGCGCAGCGCTTAAGAGCGGGATAATGTCAGCCAAATATGACCTTATCTTCTTCTCAGACTCTGACGGGCAGTTCGATTTT
>QHOK01000180.1 GCA_003218755.1 Verrucomicrobiota bacterium | reverse complement strand
TGAAGGCACTGTTCGAGCGATCGCGCCCGCCAGCGAGGGTCAGGGGCACGAGATCGAAATCGAAGTGCATCGTAATCTCTCGCGTGGCAGAAGCGACGATTTCCTCCAGCCCGCACAGGGGCAGTCCCTGCATCTCTTTGCGGCGCAAACCCCAGATGTGGCGATTGGCGATCGCGTTCGGGTGCAAGCGCGATTGCTGGCTGGGCCGTTCGGCGAGCGGACAGTTCTCGAACAACTCGATCCCCTGTCCGACGAAGCCTGATAGGGAGTTAGACCTCTGCCCGCAAGCTCACGATACCTCCACTCATTGCGATATTTTTAAGCGCTACGCGTGAAGGAGAGCCCATATTTGATCGGGTTGATGGCGTAGTATTGTCGTCAAGCGCCGTGACACGTTTATCGCCAGGGAAAAGGTCCCCGCCATCGCCTGAATTCTTGAGTAGTTCGAGATCCTTCTTCCCGTCCGCCTGTACGAGTGCCACGAGATAGGCGAGCGGATTGTCATTGTTTGACTGCCGCTCGTCGATATGCCAGACAGCGAGGCCTGAGCCCGGAAGCGCACCATCGAGACCTTTGGCCTGACGATTCTCGAGAAGGAAATATTCCGGCCCAGCTGTTCCTTTTGTCCAGAGTCGGTAGCACTCGGTCTTTTTTTCGTCCAGCGTATTGAGTTGCAGCGAATTTTTTCTGGTAACCACCACCTTCGGTTTGATCCAACCGAGCTTCGAGAGACACCAACACGACATGCGCGCGGGACGATTTCCTTCGCCTCCCCAAGACCCACCTGCCATAAGGCACCAATCACCGATTCCATGAGAGCGATACGCCGTGTCGTAGAGGTCGGGCAATCCAAGTAAGTGACCGAATTCATGGGAAAAAACGCCGACGCGCCCGTCTTCCGGTTCGCTGGAATAGGCAAAGACTTTGACTCCCTGATTTACGAACGGCTGCGGAAGGGTCCACTTATGCGACCAGATCATGTTCCTTCGCTTCGTGGGATTCGGCTCCGCCTCCGCACCCCCGCCAGCGTGGATCAGAAAAATCGCATCTACAAACCCGTCCTTGTCCGTGTCAAAGCGCGTCAGGCTATCGTTGTGACAAAAAATTGTCAGGACATCGTTGAGCAGCCCTGGCGTGTTTTGGGGATAATTACTTCCGGTGCCGCTTTCTGTTGCTGTGTAGTAGCCGTAAGGCTGGGGCGCGCGCACGTAGCCGATGACTTCTCCGGTTACATCCAACGCGCCGTAGGAAAGCTGCCGGTAAAAATTCGTCATCGAATTCTGATTCGCTTTGTCAAAGAGTAGTTTTTCAAAATCCTTCGCCGGCCGCGCCCCCCTGTTGTCGGAAAAATCGACCAGCAGTGCAATGGCGTGCATCTTCCGTTTCCTCGGTTTCTTCGGCTCGACTGGATCGAGCGCCGCTTCTGGGATGACGGGCTCCAAAGCAGGTCCACCGGCGGAGCATTCATAGGGGAAAAATATTCCGTCATTAAAACCGGGCCGGGCGACCGGAGTAGTCGCCACGATCCCCATGCGCCGCGCGATTTGCAGCTCTTGAGTGGAGACAATGTTGTGCTCGTCGAACTGCTTTTTGATATTTTTTAAGACTTTCGGATGCGCTGTACAGGCCGTCGGCCCGAGAGCGTGCATTTGCCATTCCCCTTCTGTCAAGGTTAGACAGCGCCCTCTCTGCACTCTATTTAATCCCTTTTTAATCCCTTTACGTGATTAAACTGCCCCTCGGCATGAGGGGTTGCGCACTATTTCGATCAATTTTAGCCCCGTTGTTCCTTTTGCTGACAGTCGGAGTGCGTGATCAATCCGCTCTCTTCCGGCATTTGATCTCCTGCCTCCGACCTTCGAGTTTCCGGCACAGCGACCAGCGTCTTAGACGGCTCGCGAGGCCAATGTATTTAAAGACCACGGACTAAAAGTCACATAGATACGCGGGGCTGCGTTTCAACTCTCGATTCAAACGACGAACGATCTTCGTTGCCGACGCATACCGGGATGGAAAGCGTTTCGGTGTGCACGCCGATTGAAAAGTTGACTACGTTTTTGGAACTTGAATCAGCGACTTGAAGGTTTAGACCTTTTCGCGTGCTGACGCTCATGGTCGCACCAGCCCGCAACACCTAACTTCGCAACAGCATAAAGTACGGTACCGACCAGCGGCGTAATCATCGCGAGTGAGGCACCGAGACGGGAAGATAACCACACTGAGATGGTAGAAAGAATGTACAACGTGGCCGTGTCAGAGTGCTTCGACAGGCGGTCGCGTAGGTCTGAATACTTTGCGTCGTCCGTACATAGGAGCGTAAAAACCTCTGCTTTGACAGACGACCAGTAATCCTTGGGTCGCACGTGAAGATGGCTGTCGGCCCACTCGTCACGCTTGAGTGCGGCTCTGGGGCCGGCGCCTTGAACATGTAGATTAAGCATCTCGCCGAGGTTGTCCCAGTCATAGTCTTGCATCTCAATCATTGAAAGGTAGGGCACTTCCTCGATGAGAAGTTTGGTGTCAATTTGTCGAGGGTCGAACATGGGGTATAAGGCTCAAAGGCTTCATCGCTTGTTAGGCATCATTGTGAAAATGTAGCGATGTCCGGGGCAGACAACGCTCTCTCTATCTCCTTGCGTCCATAATGAGTAATTGCGATCTCATCCCCGATTGCGACATACTCCACAAGATTCTCGCCAACTAAGTATTCGACGATATTCGGGGTCTCATTCTTATCCCCATCCCAATTGTTCCCCAACCTGCCACATCGAAACAAAAACACGGCTACTCCCTCCGGTAAGATCGTGAAGCTTGTTGAGGAATTGAAAGCGCTTCTTTTTGGTTTCTTCGAGTCCATTCATAGTAAAAGCTCACCACTCCTTGAAATCGCCCGCGTGCTCGTGCGTTTCGATCACGTTGCCAGTTTCATCGTAAACGCGGATCACGGCATCATGTGAACGGCTGTAGAACTTCGCGTATTCGGTTGCATTGCTGACTGCATGGGGTTCAGCGTACCACAGCCGACCAAACGGCAGCGCATCGGAGAGTAGATTGACGCCGCGATGATCTTTGCGCGGGCGCACTTCGTAAACGTGCGTAGAACACTGCGCGTTCATTCTTCGATTCTAACCGATCCCCGCAGGAGTAACAACCGCGTTACTTTTGCAATCGTTTTCATCAACAACTCCAGGCCGCATCGCGGTGTCCAATTAGTAAAAACCTTAGTTATGTATGAAAACAAAACGCATGTTTTGCTTAATCGGCCTCGCAGCGCTGAGCTTGACTGGAACCGTTGCATCCGCAGCCATGCATGCCTCACCAATGATGTCGCGACCCGCGATGACGCGGCCAGCACCGCACTTTGCGCCGAGCACCATGACGGGTAGGCATCGGTTCTTTAATGATCGCTTCCACCGTTTTCACAACAATCGAACGTTTATCTTTGTCGACACGTTTGGTTTCCCGTTCTTCTATCCGTACGCTTACTACGGATACAGCGATTACGGATATGGCAATGGCAATGCCACGGTTGTAGAGGTGCAGCGCCGGCTTGCTCGCGCCGGGTACTATCACGGCGCCATCGATGGCATCATGGGGCCTCAAACGCGACGAGCAATTCGCGCTTACGAGCGCGACCACAATATGCCAGCCTATGGCGTCATCGATGGGCAGCGTCTGACAACGATGGGTCTCGTTTGATCCAGTCTCAGCCGTCGATTCTTATGGGCGAACGATCTGGATTGCTGACGCGCATCGCGGCGACGGAAAAGGTTTCGTTGTACGTCCCGATAAAAAGTTAACCGCGTTTATAGAACTTGAATCCGGCGATTCGCCGTTGACACGAGAGGGCGGCGGACATATCGCTTTGCGCAGAAATAGAGCTACAATCGAAAATTCCAGCTAAGGAGAAGTATCATGTTTGCCGTCATTCGCCACTACCACTTTGATCCGAAGGACAGTGCAGAGATCGACCGCCGAATACGCGAGGAGTTCGTGCCCATCGTCAAGAAGGCGAATGGATTTGTGCGCTATTACTGGCTCGATACTGGTAAAGGGGAGGGCGCGTCCGTCAGCGTCTTTAAGGACAAAGCCGGAGCTGACGAGTCGGTGCGCCTGGCTGCCGATTACGTACAAACGCATCTGTCTAAACTTCGCATTCAGAAACCCGAGATTATCGAAGGGCCGATCAAAGCTCACGATTGAGCGCGCACAATCTCAGCAAAGCCGGTTGCACCTGGGCCTGTGTCACAACTGTAGAGGCGCGCGGGCGAACGATCTTCGTTGCGGACACACATCGCGGCGACGGAAAGCGTTTCGTTGTGCACGCGGATGCAAAAAATCGACTGCGTTTCTGGAACGCGAATCAGCGATCCGCTGAGAAAAACTTGAGAGGCGGCCAAACTCTTAACCTTACGTTCGAAAATCCAAGATAGGGAGCGAAGGTCTTGGTCATCGCAGTAATTTGATCGCTGAGCCACGAAAGGTCGTCATATGCTGCTTGTACGTGGCGGGAACGCTCGTCACCTACTGGCAAATGGCTCGAAAAGCTGCTGGGCCGTCTGCATATGAACCGCTCGTTTGCGAATCTGCCCTAAGTAATCCACAACATCGGCTCCAAAAAGAAATTCTGCGTCGGACGTTCTGGCGTAAAACTCAAACAGTTCTGAATTCGTAAACTTTGCCTCCCTAATAATCGCGCCCAAGAAGTTTCGAGTCGCGTCGTAAACTTTGTAGCGCCGGTCAAACAGATCGAGGCGCAGTTTGTTGAGGGCAACCCACCATTGCAGCCACGCAACGATTGCTACGGAAACGCCAAGCACCAGTGTAAAAAACTTCACGGTTCTTTGAAATCGCCCTTGTGCTCTTGTGTCTCGATCATCTTGCCCGCTTCATCGTAAACGCGAATCACAACATCATGTGAAAAGGCGAATACAGTTGGCAAAAACGATGGAAAGCTTTATCCATAGGACGTGGACATATCTCTCAAATCGTTGGAACAAGCACTTTTGATTCGCAGCCAGATCGGCACTTTGGAAAAACGTCTCGCTTCACTTCTCGGCACAGCTGTATCGCGTTCAGCGTTCAAGACCGGCGGAAAATGGATGTCAGCCGCTACGAGAGCAAAACTTTCCGTCGCAGCAAAAGCACGATCGGTAAAGCGAGAACGTGGTGGCATCAACAAAGCAGCGCGAAGGAAAGGCGGACTCACACCAGCGGGACGAAAGAGACTTTCCCAACTGATGAAAGCTCGGTGGGCTGCAAGCAGAAGAGCTGCTGCCGGTAAAAAATAACATACAGCCTATGTCCGATGAGGGTTTATCGGCCAGCCGTCGATTGCCTGAATCTCAGCAAAGCCGGTTGGAGTTGGGGCTGCGTCTCAGCCGTGGATTCGGAGGGGGCGAACAACCTGGATTGCTGATGCGCACCGCGGCGACGGAAAGAGATACATTGCCCATGCGAATGAAAAGCTCACTGCGTTTATAGAACTCGAATCGGCGATTCGTGCCGATCAGCGGTTGGCTGCAAGGATTGGTTAGGTCTTTTTTGACGTTTGACGCTTCTTCAAGTCGGCGAGAAAATCCAACAGCTGATCAGATAGCTCGCGTCGAGTGATGTACGTGTCCTGCGCGATGTGCCATGCGACTCCAAAATCGCGACTAATTGTCGGGTACGCGATGGTACTGTCTGTCGGAAATCGACGCGCTGTCTCCATTCTTGCGAGTGGAATCCGCAGCCGTTCCATCCTGCGCTTTAATGCAGCAACACGGCTACCGAACTCGTCCGGCAGCGTTGTCGCACCGGTGCGCCAACGCTGGTCTAGCGTGCGGACAAGCTCGTACGAGGCAAGGACCCAGAAATAGGACAATGTGACTCGGTCGGTGAGAAGGCGAGTCTCGTGCAACGACGATGACTGCTCCTGATTGAGAGCGGCGAAACGGGCGTCTTCGTGGATGAGATGGCAATCGAAGCGACCGAGCCCCTGAACGAGAGGGATCATGAACGGCTCGACCGCACCCGCTGCGGAGGATGCGTCAATCCAGCGTTGGAAGCGATCATCGGGCATGGTGCAATAAGACCTAACTAGAGCAACCCCATTCCGGCTGCGCAAGTCGTCCACGCAATCAAAATCATCATTTTTGCTCCGGCTTTCCACTCGCACGCGCGCGTAGGAGATCATTACGAAACTAATCCGCCCCCGTTTCGTAGATCACAAGACGCGCACTGTAAGCGGCTGACACGAAACAGTCCTAGTGAAACGATCGCTGCGCGCAATCGTAGTCTGGTTATCGGTCGCCATGCTGATCACTGCGACTGATGTCGCGAAAGCAGGACCCTTCCGAGATTTTTTTAGATCGCTACGTAGCGGAATCGCGCACCCGGAGGAGAAGCCGCGACTGCACCGGAGCAGTCATAAGCATAATGAGACTCCGCCGAACGATGCTTCGAATAGTCAGACTTCGGGCAGCCCAGTCCCTGCGCCTCCAGGTCGGCCCGATGTGCGCGTGGCGAAGGCAGCCTCGGGCGCGAGCCAGCAAAAACCTGAGCTGCCGTATGGAACTCCCGTCCCCGGTAAACCAGGCTTAGTTACCAGTCCGTTCGCGTCAGATACCGGTTACGTCGACGTGACCGGTTTTCCGCCGGGAACCGCAGTAGAAGATCCTTACACAGGCAAAATTTTCCTGACGCCGTAGGTCGCGTCTACTGTTTGCCAAAATTGAGACCGATCTGCCATAGGCGCTTATCTCAGTCGCTTTTGCGGACTGTCGCCGGGAGTGGGAGTCATCGGTTGGTTAGTTCGATAACCGCCCCTCGCATGGTAGGGAGTCGGCAATCGATGTCTAGAGCTAAGTCCCCGAGACGCTTCACGTCAGTCTTGTCGGCGGCATCATTAGATTCGGTCGTGTGGATCATGGAGGAAATGAGCTCGATAATTTCGACTGTTCTGCCTTCCTTCTCAAGTTCCGGCCATCGCGACCAGTGTTTCAGGAACTGTTCGAAATACGCAGTGGCACTCTTGATAGAAGCTTGAGCAGTCGCTGGATCGGCGAAGTATTCTTGAGCATTTTCTGTAGCTGTCCAGGTTGCAAAATGCAGGCATCCTTTGATCAGCGTCTCTGGCTGAATGTGCTTTTTCTCGTCGTATGCTAGTGCCGCTGCCACCACGGCACTCAAACAAAAGATCATGTAGCGAAACCGCGAATCCGGGAGATTGAACTGGAAAGGGGCGGGGCATCTGCAGCTCCTGGAATCGTGTTCAGGTATAGGTTGGTCGCGACCTTGATCGCAGCGTCAATGTATTTCTGCTGTGTTGGTTTGCGGCTGAACCATCTCATGGTTGAGCACTTTTAGTCGCGTATTGGCCATGATTGTAGCGCTCTGTGTAACTCATTGCTCGCTCTGGCACGATCTCTTTTAGGCGGTTGCTGCAATGCTCTTGGGTGAACTGCGCCTCCTCAGTCCAGAAAACGGTCTGTTCAAATGGACTCGTCCGCTCGATGTATAAGTTCTTTACTCGGCGTGCCACCAGCGATGGATTGCTCCCAAAGCGAATTTCACCGAGGTATCCTTTGCCGTAACGTCTGCGCGCCTCGATACTGCCAATTGTAAGCTTTTCGAGAAGGGTGAGACCGCTCTCGGAGCAGTAAAGGGCCTGGAGCATATATCC
>QHOK01000179.1 GCA_003218755.1 Verrucomicrobiota bacterium | reverse complement strand
ACGGGACTCGAGGATTGCCTGGTAAACTTGTGTCTCCAAGGCATTGGCATAATCAGCCCCGAGCCGGAGAGGAGCCAGAAGTGCCGAAGCACGCGGGAGGTCGCCCTCCGCTTGTGCAATTCGCGCCTTTAACACAAGAGTGTCTATGTCGTCGGGTGTTATGTTGAGAATTTGTTCAAGCTTAGCCAGGGCTTCGGGGAAACGACGAAGGCAGACGTAGGAACGCGCGTGTTGAGATAGCAGGCTAACGTTACGTGGGTCGAGCTTTTCAGCTTCGTTAAAGTACGCGTCGCTCTTGTCCCAATTGCCTCGCCTCCGTTCGACATACGCCAGAGACTGTGGGATACGACTGTTATTGGGCAGACGGCGATGTGCTTGCTCGAAGTAATTAACCGCAGTGTCGTAGTTCTTAAGGCAGGCGTAGTAATAAAAACCTTTGGCGAACACGGCCTCGCCAAGATTGGGCTGCAGAGTAAGAGCCGTTTCGGCCGCCTGCCGCGCTTGTTCGCGGAGTGCGACGGTTGGTTGAAGACTCTGTGTGAGGTAGCCACTCGCATCAACGTAAGAGAGCAGCGCCCAAGCAAGCGCGAACTTCGGGTCCAACCGCACTGCTTCTTTGAGGTATTTCTGCGCGCCAAGGGAGTTGGCCGGTGTGAATCCAGTCTTTAGTGTGTAAGCAAGACCGCGCAGGTAGGCATCGTAGGCCTGAGGACTGTCCGTCGGTTTGGCGGCAATGACTTGCTCTTCTTGGCCGGTGAGTTTTGCTCGTAATTGGTCCGCGATGTTTTTGGCCACTTCGCTTTCGACTGATAAGATGTCGGTCAGCTTGCGATCGAACGTATCCGACCAAAGGTGGGAATCACTGGCCGCCTTGATCAGCTGCACGTTGACCCGAACGGTGTCGGCGCTCTTCTGGACACTTCCCTCCAGAATATGGGCAACGCCGAGTTGTTTTGCGATCTCGCGCAGGTTTTCCGGGGCGCTCTTGTAATGCTGCGTCGAAGTGCGCGAGATCACCTTTAGATCGGCGATCTTGGACAAACGCGTCAGGATTTCGTCCTGTATTCCCTCAGCAAAATATGCGTTCTCCTTATCACTGCTTAGGTTTTCGAAAGGCAATACCGCAATCGATCGTTCCATCGGGGTGAACGCACGCGTGCGTTGGTACATCCAAGTCCCAAGCGCAACCGCTGCAATTGCCAACGTCAATGCCGCGCCCGCCAACACACCTGTCCGCCGCCGCGAGCGCGCTTCGGGCTTAAATCGTTCGTAGCACCGGTGAACAGCAGAAAGTAACTCGCGTGCGGTCTGCGGTCTGTCCTTCGGGTCCGGCGCCAGCATCGATTTCAGCAGCGTAATTACCTGCCCCGGGAGGTGCAGGCTCCTGAGCTGTTCGAAGGGTAACTCACTGGTTTGTCTCGCGCGGATTTCTTCCATCGTACGTCCGACAAAAGGCGTCCGGCCGCTAAGCAGATACCAAAGGGTAACTCCTAGTGAGTAGATGTCGGAGCGCGTATCAATCCGCGATTGCCCAGCGCCAGCGAACTGTTCTGGACTAGCAAAAGCCGGCGTCCCAATGAAACCCGCCTGGGTTTGCTCGGCGCCAGGCTCCATCTGAGTCCCCATTACTTTCGCTACCCCGTAATCAATTAGCTTTACCGTGACCGTGCCGCTCGCATCTGACTCGAGCATGAGGTTGGATGGTTTGATGTCGCGATGCACCACACCGCACACTTCCGCGGCAGCCAATGCGAGCGTGGCTTGCTCAATTATTTTCAACGCAACAGCGAGCGGCATTGGCCCATCACGGCGCACACGGGCTTCGAGCGTTTCGCCATCGACCAGTTCCATGGCATAGAAACATTCGCTGTCCTGTTCTCCGTAATAAGTCACCCGAGCAACATTTGGATGATGAATGTTCGCAGCCGCACGCGCTTCGCGCAGAAACCGCGAGCGCGCGCCGGGATTCTGCGCAACACTTCGATCGATGACCTTCAGCGCAACGATCGAATTCAAAACCGTATCGCGAGCGCGGTAGGTTATGGCCATCGCTCCCGCACCGAGCTCGAGCGGAAAACCATCCGCACCTAATTCGACTTCGAAGTGAGCGTATCTCAATGGTCCGGGCGTCAGTCTGCCCCGTGCCGCTGGTTTTTCCGCGTGTTCGCCGTCTGCTAAAAAGCCAAGGTTAACCAGACAACGCAGGCATTCCCCGTTCGGACCGCATTGAGTCAGCGGCCGTCCGCATGTCGCGCAGGTTCCCGCAGTTCTAGCGTCCGCGTTCGCAGTTCCGGGACCAGTGCCGTTGTCGTCCATATCCAAAATCAATTTATGCCATCAGTATCTGATAAAGATGGTGTAGCTCGGCATCGACATCTGCCTGATCAGAGACGGTGCTAGCCACTTCAGTTCTCAATGATTCGCGATAGCGCTGGCGGAGGCGCGAAAGCCATGTGCGCAGAGTTGCGATTGGCACTCCGAGTCGGCCCGCAGCCTCCTCCTGATTCAGCGGCGTGACGCTTCCGCCCGCGACGAACGGTCTTAGCTCTTCGAGCCACTCAGCTTTGCCTTCTGCCACAAATGCGTTTTGCAAATTTTGCCAGGCTCGCGAAACAATATTTGACGCCCAGATAAGATCGTAGCAACGGGCGTCACTGAGATGAGAGGTCGCCAACATCGCTGCCTCCGCCTCTGGCAGATACTCTTCGATCGAGACGATCTGACGGCCGCCACCTCTCTTTAGCGCTCGGGCGCGGTCATACTCGTTGAACAAGAAATTCTGCAGAGATCCCAACAGGAACGTGCGAAGCCGGCCCTTTTGCTGATCCGCGCGGGTCAACGTGTTTTGCTCAAGCAGATAGGCGAAGAAACCTTGGACCAGGTCCTGTGCATCAGCGGATGGATAACCGCGGTGGCGAAGAAAACTGTAAAGCGGTGGCCAATAGGCTTCGCAAAATCCGGAGAGTGCCTGCCGAGCGGATTCCGCTGACTCCGTCTCCCGAGCACGCAAAACGACGGTCCAATGCGTCGTTTGAAACGAAGCACCGCCCTCCTGCAGCGTTCCGGGAATTGCCTTCGTGGCTGCAGAGCGTCGCCCAACGAACCTGACTTTGCGAGAATAAAATCGCGCGCCCTGGTCCGGTTGTTCCAGACGTCAGCACCTGCGAGCAAGTAGCACTACTCCGTTCCTGTGGGGGAGATTCCGGAGGTCGACTCTATTTCTGTAGTGGCAGCCATGTCGGTTGCGCCCCTAGCTTATGCGGGCGACACGCCCGCCGCTACAGCCTCTCAGCTTTGTCGGTCGTGGTCGACCGTCTTCGTTCAGCAGTATAGCCCGAAGACTTCGTTCTCGCCCCTTCCGCCGTGCGGCCGGACACCGAACTGTCAGATCATCTTAAGCTCACGTAACTCAGCGCGGCGCTGGTCGTCGGGCTGTACCCAGTGGCGCTGCCGGTTCCACGTTCGCCGTGCTCTTGCGCAATTGCCGCGATGCTCAAGACTGCAAAGGCCACTGCTACAGCCGCTGCCACTGTTGCTTCGATGGAAAACTTCATATGGCGAACCGCTTGTTGATTAGAACGGTGGTTGCTTTTGCGGGCATGTGTTTTGGAGAGATCTTTAAAAGGAGTTCCCTCGATCCGCCGCCGTAATTAAATGATGCCATGCTGTGTACCAAAAACGGATCGTGGTTGCAGTGGGCCGTCCTAACGAGCGACTGCCAAACGGAGCCCGGCCATTCAACAAGTCTGACGCAGTATTTTTGAATTTTCATATCCGCTCAAATAGTTGTAGCCAACTGCTCGGCCTCGGCGCCGTCCGGATTACGGCAGCTTGCGAAAACGCGAACAAAAGAGGCCCGCAGTCTCCGGGAAACCCGGCCGGCCCGCCTTCTCCAATAATCGACCAACCCTAATGAGGCATCGGCGAAGATTTCCGTGCGCACAACTTCCGGGCTGACATCGAGCAATTTACAAACATTCATGAATGAGTATGGCCAGGAAAAGTCGTTTGCCGTAATCCAAGTGTAGGCATCGAGATACAGTTCCCGCTTGACGCCGCCAGTCGCGGCACGGAACCGGCGCAAATCGTGGGCTGCCTGTTTCAGCACACCGGCGGCCAGATCCTTTTCAGGCGTCACCGCTGGCGCCTCGGGCGGAGGGGTAAGAAAATGTGCGCTGCGAGCGTTGTCTGATGCCGCTAAAAATGCATCCATCTGCTCGCGCGTTAATCGCGACGGCGATTGTTCTCCCCAGCTTGCAGGCTCGAGACCGGTTGGAAACAGCACAAACCCCTTGGTGAAATCACGTGCCTCACTAATGCGATCGTCTGCTACGATGTTCATATCGATTTTTGATTGGCTTTTCCTTTTCTAAAGATTTTTAGGGCGGACATTTCAAAAAAATTAAATTTTTCTCCGAGGCTTCGACACGAAACACGGCACGCCGCTTTGCGAGGGCAGTCTAAATCGCTCGATGAGACCAAAACGGACTTGACATGATGCCGCGAAGCGCGTACCAAACCTTTGATTACGTCATCCGACGTCCCAACGCACTTTCGACCGCACTGAAAAGCCGGCTGAGAGGCTTAACCTTCGGTGAGACACCGCTTAGCGCGATCTCCAGATTCAGCTGGAGCCCCGAGGCATCTGACGTGAGGTGGCTGTGCGAAGCACCTCGTTAGATGGTTCGTCGTTCCGCGCGAATTTGGAGCAGGCAACCCCAAATGAAAGGCGTTTATGAAATTCGTTACTTTCAGCACGAAACGCGCTGACCAACGAGGCGAATTGCACAAACCGAGCCGCACGACACTTGAATCGTTAGGCAACCCGTCTGGCGTTCCGCACCAAACCCACACTTACAGCGAACTCCGGCAACAGATCCACGATGATCTCCGGGTTCAACATCCCGAATGGATCCAGCCAAATGGCGAATGTCCAATGTGTGATTCTTACGAGGCCCGCCTAACGGAACTGCTCGATCCTTTAACGCGAAAGGCAGGCAACGAGGTTATCGCTGCTACCGATGCCACGTTCAAGCACGGATTGAACTGACTCGGCACCGGGCAGTGGTAATCCACCGCAAAGTCGATCCTCTTGCGCCGCTTAGTCTCCCAATTTCACAATAACTCCTCGGCCAAACTGTTGGGCTAGTCCTCTGTCCTCATTCTGCAGTTTCTTCGACCTTGTAAACGACCATGCCGCGCGCCTGATAATTCGCGAGCGCCTGCGGATGATCGCGATTGCACGTGTGCACCCACACACGCTTGGCCGATATTAGCCACGCTTCTTCGATTGCGCTGGTTAGCAACGCGCCGCCCAAACCACGGCCGATAAATTCAGGTAACAACCCGAAGTACGCGATTTCGACCCCGCCTTCCGTGTCACGCCGCAATTCGTAATATCCTGCGAGTGTATTGTCGTAGTACGCGGCGAATGTCCGCAGCTCCGGCGCGGCCGCGTATTCTTGCCATTGCTCATCCGTCCACGGTCGTTTGTCGATCCACTCCCACCGTTCGCCGACACGAAAGTAGAGATCGCGATTGAATCGCCAACTGCTCTCCGTCTGTTCGCGAATTTGAAACCGCGCATCGGCACACCGCTTTGGCAGAAGCTGCTCCGGCGACCGCATTTCGAGATAGGTAGTAACGAGCGGTGACACTGTCGCACTTATGTTCCCAAGCTTGACCCCGTGAGATAACGTCGGAGACGATTTTTGATGTAACGTTTTCCCCATGCGGTTTTCAGGTACTTCTCTCGCTAGGCGGCGTCGCTCTCGTTTCGGCAGCCCTCCCAGTATATAAGCTCGAACGGCCGGCGTTTCTTTGGCGAGTTCACGCGTCCATCGTTGTGCGCGCGAAGGCGAACCGGTAAATCTCGCGTCAGACCAACGTAAAGTTGATGATCAACTTCCGAGCGCAATACGTAAACATAGCAGTATTTCGGCACGGCTGTTGTATCTCACGGGTTCACCCCGTGAGATAGATCGCCATGTGGTCGATTCTCCATCCAACATTATCTCACGGGGTGAATGCTTCCTTATTCACAACGTACGGCATCTTGGTCGGGTCGCCGCCGTAGTTGTTTTCCAGCACGTCAATCAGGCCTTGGACGGTACGGCCGGCCATTCCTTTCTCTGGATCGACCGAGAGCCGCGTGATTTGCGCGCCGCTCGCGAAGTGATGAAACACGCGGCAACGATCAGCAATTTCCGGATCGAGCAGCGGCGAATCCGGGGTGAGCGGCTCTTTTTCAAACACATCGAGCGCCGCGCCAGCGATAACTCTTTCTTTCAGCGCTTTCGCCAAAGCTCGCTCGTCCACCACAGGCCCGCGTGAACTATTGATCAAGTACGCGGTCGGCTTCATCAGCTTGAGCGTCTTCTCGTTGATGAGGTGATAGGTCGGCTTGTCGGTCTCGCCTTCACGCAATAGCGGCACATGAATGGTGACGTAATCAGCGCCGCGCAGCGCCTCCTCGAATTCCACATATTTGATCCAGGTCTTCTCCTTCTGAATCCCGAGCGCGTGGCGCAAGTCCATCACGTCCTGGATGGCGGCGATAAACTTGTCGTTGTGGTACGCCGGATCGTAGCAAAGAATGTTCATGTCGAATCCGGAGCATTTCTTGATCATCGCCAAGCCAATACGGCCTGTGCCGATGACGGCGATGGTCTTGCCGGTGACCTCGTCGCCGAGGAACGGCAGGAATGGATGCCATGACGGCCACTTCTGTTCGCGCACCAGGCGCTCGCTTTGCCACATTTTGCGCGCCAGCATGCCCATCATGAAAAACGCGAACTCGGCCGTCGCTTCCGTGAGCACGTCGGCGGTGTTCGTGAATGGGATTTTGTATTTGTTGGCGTCGGCGCGATTGATGTTGTCAAAGCCCACGGCGATCTGCGCCACGACCTTGAACGTCCCCTTCCCTGCTTCGAACACCTCAGCGTCGATGGGATCGCGCAGCGTCGTGATCAAGCCATCGACGCCGCTCTTCACTTTCTCAATGATCAACTTTTTCGGCGGCGCCTCGGGTCCTTCGAAAACCTCGACTTCATAACCACGCTCGCGCAATCGGTTCTCAGCCGGATCGCCGATGCGGGATGTTGCAAAAACACGAAAACGTTTCTTCTCAGGCATAACTGCAGAAGAATCTAATCAGGAACCAAGGAAAGCAGGAAGAACTACACAGGATTTGGCGGAGTTGCCATGATTCTTTCCGCAATCCGAAATCCGCGATCCGCAATTTCGTCAGAGATTTCTGTCTGCCCAGTCGTTCACACGCTCGAGTGCTTTCTCGATATTCTCGATCGAGTTGGCCACGCTAAAACGCAAATAGCCTTCGCCGAAATCGCCGAATGCGGTGCCGGAGAGCGCGGCGACGCCAGCGTCGTCCAGCAGTGCGTCGGCAAGTTTTTTAGATGGCCAACCGGTTTTGGTGATGTTCGGGAAAACGTAGAACGCGCCTTTGGGCAAACGACAAGAGAAACCTTTAATCTTGTTGAGACCGGCGACCATGATGTCGCGGCGTTTCTGGAACTCGGCGCGCATCGCGTCGACTGATTTCTGCGGCCCGCGCAAGGCTTCGATGCCCGCAACCTGGCTGAAGCTCGCGGTGCACGAACTGGAGTTTGTCATCAATCGCGCGATATGCGTGGCAAGATCGGCGCGCATCACACCGTAACCCATGCGCCACCCGGTCATGGCGTAAGTCTTGGAAAACCCATCGAGCAAAATAGTGCGCTCCTTCATTCCCTCGATCGACATGATGGAATGATGCTCGCCTTCAAAAATCAGGCGGCTGTAGATCTCGTCA
>QHOK01000033.1 GCA_003218755.1 Verrucomicrobiota bacterium | reverse complement strand
CGGCGGTGGAGATTTGTTCTGAAAATTCCCGCAACCGCGCCCGGTCCGTTCGATCCCGCGCTCTCTTGGCGGCAGCTTCCACCAAAGCCGCGCCTTCCAATGCTTCGCTTCGCAGGGCGGAGATGCCGGCCTCAAATTTTTTTGCGAACTCGCGTTGCCAACTGCGAAAAGTGTCTGTCCACGCTTCGACGGTGTATTCGTGAATGGCCTCGTCGTAGAGGGTGCAAACCCCGCGCCAGCGATCGTTATCGACGAAGCTCATAGGCGTTTCCCTCCATGCGCGTTTGCCGACAACACGCCACTTCAGAACGGCGGCCACCACGTCGTGTCCATCCTTGAAAATGTCCGCTTGAACGACGAGATCTTCGCCAACAATGCGCTTTATCGGATAATCCCCGCCGTCGAGTAGCGGCTGCAGGTTATCGATGACAACAGATGGAAACGTCCGAGCCATGGACGATCAATCAACCGAGATTCACAAGGTGTGAAAGAACAAATCGAGCAGCTTACCTAATCGATTCGGTAGGGCGCGACCGCCGGTCGCGCCGAAGGAGACGGACGGCCCAGCGGCCCGTCCCTACCATCGATTAAATCGGCCCTAGAGCGCGAACTGAAATGCGCACTCGTATAACCCCGAGTTGCGAATCACCTGCCGTCGCACACGTGTGCCCAGGACGGCTTCGAACATGTCCTGCTCGAATCTGCCAATGATCGGGTACTGCTCGAGCAGATTCATAATGGGGGAATGACATTCGAGAATTCGTGACCCACCGTCTTTGTTGTTGATGAATTGGGCCATGTAGCCTTCGCCATCACGGAAATGAGCGAGCCACTTCGCGCGTTCCGCGACTGTATCTCCCTTAGCCTTGGCCTTGAGCGCAGCGGTCTTCGTTTTGAAAACGTTGTACAGGAGCTTCTCTGGCGCGTTGGGACCGTAGATTTCCTGGGCCGCTTTCAACAGCTCCAGAGTGAATTGGTTGCTATCGGCCTGAAAAAGGTCGTGGCTGCGGCGCGTCAGCCGATAGACCATCTCCGGCCGCCCCATTTTTTGCGGGCGACGCCAGGTGTCCAAATAACCGTCGCGGTGAAGAGTGATGCAATGCTGCTTGATGCCCATGTAGCTCATGTTCATTCTTCCCACGAGCTCGTTGACAGACATTCCCCTGGTGCGCTTGAGCGAGTTAATAATCTCAAGCCGTTGCGTGCGGCCAATTTCCGAAATTAAACGTTGGTTCATAAAATGACTAAGGTGACAATTGCGTGACAAAAAAACCGAAGTGCAGAGTTTATACGCCGCGAGCTTTAATACGCAAGCCTAAAATTTACACAACAAGCGACACGGAAAGAAATTACCTCGACTACGCTCGGAATGACAGCGGATTACGAATAGAGATACTCGTCGTGGTACTCGCGCTGCGGCGCGAACTGGACGTTCTCGTTTCCGGTCTCCGGGTACTCAAAGATTTTGCCTTCGTAATTGCGGATCACGATTTTTTCGTTGTCGTGATAAAGGATGTAGCCCGGATTAATGGGCACTTTGCCACCGCCGCCGGGAGCGTCGATGACGTATTGCGGCACGGCGTAACCCGTGGTGTGGCCACGCAGGCCTTCGATGATCTCGATTCCTTTGGCAACTGAAGTGCGCAAATGCGATGAGCCATTGATCAAGTCGCACTGATAAATGTAATACGGCCGCACCCGGCACATGAGGAGCTTGTGCACGAGCGTTTTCATTGTCTCGAGATTGTCGTTCACACGATTCAACAACACGCTTTGGTTTCCCAATGGAATGCCAGCGTTCGCAAGACGCTCTAACGCTTGCTTCACCTCCATAGTCAGCTCGCGCGGATGATTGACGTGCACGCTCATCCAGAGCGGATGATGTTTGGCGAGGATTGCGCATAGCTCAGGCGTGATGCGTTGCGGAAGGAAAATCGGAACCCGCGTGCCGATGCGGAGGAACTCGATGTGCTTAATCGCCCGCAACCGCGAGAGCAGTTTATCAATCTTATCGTCGCTGAAAATCAGAGCATCGCCACCGCTCAAAAGCACGTCGCGCACTTCGGTGTGTGACTCGAGATAACGAAAGGCTTCCTCGAAATTTGTGTGCAATTCCTGTTCCCCAACTCCGCTCACCACGCGGCTTCGGGTGCAATAGCGGCAGTAACTCGCGCAACGATCCGTCACCAAAAACAGGACACGGTCGGGATATCGGTGAACTAATCCTGGCACCGGCATGTGCGAATCTTCGCCGCACGGATCTGCCATATCGTAAGGCGACGTCCAGATTTCTTCGACGCGGGGAATTACTTGCCGCCGGATCGGGTCCTCCGGATTGCTTCGCGGCACCAGGTTAAAAAAATGCGGCGTGATCGCCAGCGCAAGTTTGTCGCCCGAAAGCAAAACGCCGCTGCGCTCCTCATCGCTGAGATCGAGGTGTTGTTCGAGCTGAGCGAGGGATGTAACCCTGTTCTTGAGCTGCCATTTCCAGTCATTCCAGATTTCCGGAGCTGTGTTTGGCCAAAAACCTGGCGCGTGCGAGACAAACTCTTTTCCGTCTCCTTTTTCTGATACACGAGTAATCATTTGTCGTTAAAAAAGCTAAGACCCTTAAATATCGCGTCAACGCAGGCACTTTTGAGTGCGCAGCGCACAAGGGAGTTCCGGCTGCACGGCAGCGCGAAAGGAAGCCGGAAACTATTTTCCGCCGAGCACGCTAAGCTCCCAGCGATAACCGTCGGGATCGTGGAACCAGAGGCCCATGTTTTTTGATCCTGGAGCTTCCGGTCCGATTTCATCGCCGGGATCTTCTATATCGACGCCGATACTCTTCAAATGTGCGAGCGCTTTTCGCAGTGTCGACATATCTGACAAATGGAATGACACATGATCAATCGTTTCAGGGGACGGCTTTCCTTTGAATAACGCGATCGTGACATTCTCGTTGCCGACCGCGACGCCATTTTCGAAATCGAATTCCTTCCGCAATCCAAGCGCGCGTTCGAACCATTTTGCACTCTTCTTCGGGTCGCGCACCGCCAGACCAAAGTGGCCAGCTTCCCCGAGCGTGAACGGAACTTTCATGTGAGTCGTTGAACCGGTGAATCGCTAAATCCGCGGCTAATGTGGTCCTGAACCGTTTGAAGAAATGAGCGGTTCCATAAAGTTCCGGTTGAAATCCTCCAGTGCGTCGCGCGGGGTGTCTCCTAATCCGCTCGCGCCCTGTCGCACCTCAGGCCCGATAAAGGCCAGCCAGATGTCGCCAACCATTCCCATTCTTGGGCGCAGCCGCGCGGCCGGGCTGCGTGGATGGTTCTCGAGGTAATCCTCCACGTCTTCCTTTATCGCAGGAGGTAGTTCTTCGATTGCAAGCGATGTCATACAAAAGGAAACGTCTATGAGCTGCACTTTGGACTTGATGACTCCAAAAAGCGTCCCACTCACGACACAATGAAAGCGATGCGAAGACGCATCGCACTCCTAAAGCACTCCGTGCGTAATCGATTGGACACGTCGAATCCATTTCGCAGGAGCTTTTACATTGCGCGCGTCCTCGCGTCGCTTTCGGGGCGGCTCTCGATTATCCCAAGCAGATTGTCACTGCGGGATCAATCGCGTCCCCACACCATGGCCACCGAAGTCGTAAGGCTGCCGCCCATGTTAAACGTGAGGAATTTCCGCACGTTTTCGATCTGGTGCGCGCCAGCCTGTCCGGTGAGCTGCTGATACGCTTCAAACACCTGGCGAACTCCGGTCGCGCCTACAGGGTGACCGTCACCGATTAGGCCGCCGCCTGCGTTCACGGGAATTTCGAATGGCGCTTTGGATCTTTCCGGACGCACCTGCGGCAAAGTCGTCGCGCCACTTTTCACCAGCTCCACGCCTTTACCTGACTCGGCGAGCCCGAGAATTTCATACGCGACAATTTCAGTAATGGAAAAGCAATCGTGCACCTCGGCGCCTTGCAGATCGCGGGGAGTCAGCTTCGCCATGCGAAAAGCTTTCTCGGCTGCTTTTCGCGCGGTCGAAAATGTCGGCGCATCTTTTTTGTCGAGCGGCAAATAATCAGTGGTATGACCGTAGCCAAACAGTCGGGCGGTCTTGTCCCTATCGCGACCGATCTTTTCCAGATACTTTCCTGAAACGAGAACAACCGACGCCGCGCCGTCGGTAATCTGAGAACAATCCGAAACTTTAAGCGGCGGCGCAACGCTTGGATTCTTGTCGGAAACTTGCGACGCGCAATCGAGGGTGAGATCAGCATCGCGCATTTGTGCGAGCGGATTCAACTTGGCATGCGCATAATTTTTCCATGCGACTCGAGCCAGGTCCGCTTCGGTTGCGCTGTATTTCTCGATGTAAATTTGCGCAATGCGCCCGAACAGTTTCGGGAACATGAAATCGCCGTACTCCGGCTTTTCATTGTGATAATCAGCGGCCGCGCCGAGCACATCCGACCCGTCGAGCGACGACATCGTCTTCTGCTGTTCCGCGCCGACGACCAGCACGACGTCGTAAAAGCCGCCCATGATCCATTCGGCACCGAGCAACACCGAAAGCGCCCCCGACGCGCAGGCAGCTTCGGTGTGCATCGTCGGGATGCCGCGCAATTTCGGATCGATTTCCGGGATAAACGCGCCGAGCTGCAACTGTTTCGTGAACTGGCCCGCATTGAAATTCCCAACCGCGCCCGCCTGAATTTCCTCGGGATCAATCTTCGCGTCATCGATCGCCTTTTTGCCGGCCTCGATGATGATGTGCCGGATGGTTTTTCCTTCCTTCTTCAGGTTACGTTTAAAATCGGTTCGTCCGCCGCCGAGAATGTAAACTGACTCCATACGTTTCCTTTCCAAGTTACTTTGCGTTCCGTTCTCCGTCTGTGTCGACTTGCACGTCCACGCCGCTGATAAGAAGCGCGGGCAAAATGCACTCCAAGCCTTCATCCGTGTAAATACTGACGCGTGCCCGGCTGGGCCAGACATGGGCATGATCGGGGGTCGGCACCTGAAACTCCCGTCCATCAGCTACATGGATTGTAAATGGTGTAAAGGGCCGCGACTCTAGGCGCTCTCGCACATCGATAACCATGGTCTTCTTAACTTAATCAATCTCGCAAAGTTGTCATCCCGAGCGGAGCGAGGAACCACGCCTACTTCCTGAAACGATTCGTGAGATCCGTCGCCGTCTTTGCGGCTCAGGATGGACACCTCTTAGCCGCCAAAGGCATCGAGCCCCGTGATGTCGCGGCCAACTATTAATGTGTGAATGTCGTGCGTGCCTTCGTACGTGGAGACACTCTCAAGATTCATGAGGTGCCGGATCACAGAATAGCGATCTGTGATGCCCGCGGCGCCGAGTATGTCGCGCGCCTTGCGCGCGCATTGCAGTGCGATCCACACGTTGTTGCGCTTGGCTAGCGAAATCTGTGCAGGACGCGCCGCTCCTATCTCCATCAAACGTGTGAGACGCAGCGCCAGTAATTGCGCCTTGGTAATTTCCTGCGCCATCCACACAAGTTTTTGTTGCGCCAACTGAAAGCCGGCGATCGGGCGGCCAAATTGTTCGCGCGATTTGGCGTAAGCCAGCGCAGTTTCAAAGCAATCAATCGCAGCGCCAATCACGCCCCACGCTATGCCCGTGCGCGCATGCGAGAGGCACGACAATGCCGCGCCGAGCCCGGACGCCTTTGGCAAACGGTTCTCCGCAGGTATGCGACAGTTTTCGAACCAGCATTCCGACGTGCGCGACATGCGTAGACTAAACTTTCCCTCGATGTCCTGTGCGCGAAAACCCGGGACGTCCCTTTCCACCACAAATCCGCCCACACGCCCATCGTCACCTCTTGCCCAAACAACTTTGACATCCGCGATCGAAGCGTTGCCGATCCAACATTTACTGCCGTTCAAAATGTAGTGCTTACCTTCCCGCCTGGCGTGGGTCTCCATCCCGCCGGGATCTGAGCCATGCCCATGTTCTGTTAGCGCGAAACAACCCACGCGCTCGCCCGATACCAATCCAGGCAGCCATCGCGAGTGTTGCTCTGGTGAACCGAAGGAATGGATTGCCTGTATCGCGAGCGCCCCCTGCACCGATGCCAGCGAGCGCAAGCCCGAATCGGCGCGCTCGAGCTCTTGCATGATGAGGCCATACGCCGTGTAGCTTACGCCGGCGCAGCCGTGCTCCTCCAGATACGGAGCGTAGAAGCCCAGTGCGCCCATCCGCGGCGTGAGATGTTCCGGAAACTTGCCCGCACGATGGCACGGAACGATTTCCGACAAGACTTCCTCCTGCACAAAACGCCTCGCTCGATCACGCGCTGCGCGCTCCTGATCTGTGAGCAGTTGTTCAATAGCGTAGTAATCGAGCGAAGTCATGTCGTGCAGTAACGCGCGCCAGTCTAGCGGTCGACGGAAGCGAAGACAATGGCCCGCTCCCATTGTCGCTATTGGCAGACAGAATTGCGGCGAGTGTTGATCAGTGCCGGAGACTTCAATCGCCGCTAGACGCTTGCGCGCAGCGTCTTCACGTGTGGATAGCGCAAGATCAACTCGTCCGCCGTGATCAAAGTGAGATTATGCACGCGCGCGGTGGCCACGAGGACTCGATCCACCGGGTCCTTGTGAAAGTTGGCTGGTAACTCGTACGCTTCAGCTGCAATTTGCGGGGTTACATCCAGCGACTGCGCACCGAGAGATCGAACTGAGTCCGCGATCCACGCCGAGGCCGACTCAGCCAACTGAATGCGGCGCAGAAAGATTAGGCGCGCGATTTCCAGCGCCGCTATCGCGCTGACGGACACGCTGTTGGAGATGTCTTCCAGTAATGCGCGCGCACGACGGCCAAATTTTTCCGGGCTCTCCTGCGCCCAAATCCAGGCGTGCGTATCGAGCAGTAACCTCATTGCACGAGGAAGTCTTTTTCGAAATCGCTCTTGATAATGTCGCCTTTGATGATCATACGCCCTTTGAGCGCGCCCAAGTAACGTTTCTTTCCTTTTGCGACCGGCTCCACGCGCGCGATCGGCTCGCCACGCAATGTCACCAGGAGCGGCTTGCCGTTCTTTTGCACTTCTTTCAACATCTGAATGCACTTAGCTTTAAATTCGGAGATCAAGACCGTCTTCACCCAATCAACATAACTAGGTCATGAGACTAGGTCAACTGCTGCCAGATGTCGCAGCTGTCGGCAGTTGACGGCATCCCCCGGTAGGGGAGATGGACCTCAATCGCCCGCGCAATTCCGTCTCGTGACTTTACGTCAACGCCTAGACGTAAATCATTTCGTCGCCGGCGAACCGACGGCTTTCCAGGCTTTGAAGCCGCCGGCCATGGAGCGGACGTTTTTGTAGCCCATCTTTTGCAGGCTCTCGGCGGCGAGCGCGGAACGGCCGCCTCCGCCGCAATGACAGATGATCATTGCGTTCGTGTCGGGAACTTTTTCTTCGATGTCGAGTTCGATGGTGCCGCGACTCAAGTGAATCGCGCCAGGGATGTGTTCCTCGTCCCACTCGTCTTTCTCTCGAACATCGATGATCAGCGCGTCACCGCTTTTCAACTTGGCCGCGGCTTCAGTTGGAGAAATCTCTCTAATGTTTTTCTTCGCTTCCGCGACGAGCTTCTCGAATTCCGTGTGCTCAGCCATTGGTTAACACGGTCTGCTCCGACGGTGTTGAGTCAAGTTGGCGGTTGGCCCGCGAATCACGCGAATGAACGCGAATGAAACGACCAAAGAAATCTGTTTCTGCATTCGTGTGATTCGCGTGATTCGCGGGTGAAATTCTTATTCGTAGCGCAGCGCTTCGATTGGGTCGAGAGCGGCGGCTTTGCGCGCGGGGTAAAATCCAAAAAAGACGCCAACTGCTGCGCTGAACAAGAATGCGATGGCAATTGACGCTATCGAAATCAGCGTGGGCCAATGCGCATAGATTGACAAGACAGTGGACGCGCCGATGCCGCAGATAATACCAATCAGCCCGCCGACCGAGCTCAGCGTCACAGCTTCAATTAGAAACTGCGTGAGAATGTCGGTGCCGCGTGCGCCGACCGCCATGCGCACACCGATTTCGCGCGTCCGCTCGGTCACACTCACGAGCATGATGTTCATGATTCCGATTCCGCCGACCAACAGCGATACGCCCGCGATTGCGCCCAGCAAAACCGTCATCACCCGTGAAGTTGCGGTGGCCGCTTCGGCGATCTCCTGTTGCGTGCGCACCGTGAAATCGTCGTCGCGCCCGGGACGAATATTATGCCGTTGTCGCAGTAACGAGATAATTTGCTGTTGCGCTGCTGCGATCTGGCCTGGATCGCCGATTTGCACGTTGATGTTGCGCAATGTGGTGCCGCCGATCACACGTTTCATCGCGCTGGTGTACGGCATGACGACAATGTCGTCCTGATCCACGCCCTGTGGGCTCAATCCCTTGGGCGTGAGGACCCCGGTGATCATGAATGGCACATTTTTAATGCGCAAAATCTGGCCGATTGGATTTTCGTTGCCGTAAATCTGCGTCGCGGTCGTGCGGCCAATGACGCAAACCTTGTTCGCGCTGCGCACGTCTTGTGGCGTGAACGGTGCGCCGTCCGCCAGCGGCCATTGGCGAATATCAAAATAATCTGCTGACTCCCCGAAAATCCGAGTGAACCAGTTTTGATTTCCGGCAGCCACCTGGGTAGTTGAGACAACTTCTTCGCTTACGCCGATTACACCGGGCACTTCCCGCCGGATTGCTTCAGCGTCTTCGATCTTCAACGTGCCGGCGCCGCCCCAGCCGGTCCGAATACCACTTGAAGTGGTGCTGCCGGAGAAGATCAGGATCACATTTTCTCCGAGGCTTGCGATCTGCGCTTCCACCTGCGCCTTCGCGCCGTTGCCGATCCCGACCATGGCAATGACCGCGCCGACGCCGATGATGATACCCAGAGCGGTGAGCACGGAACGCATTTTGTTTCGGCGCAAGGCGCGGAGCGCGACGTTAAATGTGGGCGCGATTCGCATCTTATTCGTTGAATCGTTGCCGCCTTCGCCAAGGCTCCGGCGGCCAGGGAAGCGTTAAAGCGTTGAAGTGGATCATTTTTGAAACTGTGAGGCCGCATTCACGCGCTGTGAGACCGCATGATCATCCAGGATCATTCCATCGCGCATCATGACGTTGCGCTGCGCGTAGGCAGCGATGTCCTGCTCGTGCGTCACCATCACAATTGTGATTCCATGCTCGTTGAGTTGCTGAAAAATTGCCATGATCTCGACGCTGGTGCGGCTATCGAGATTACCGGTCGGCTCGTCCGCAAGCAGGATCTCGGGCTCGTTAATCAGCGCCCGCGCTACGGCCACGCGCTGTTGCTGGCCGCCTGACAGCTGGCTCGGATGATGATCTTCGCGGCCGGCAAGTCCGACTGATGCGAGGACACGATCTGCTCTTTCACGCAGTTGCGCATGCGATAGGCGCTGTGCGCTGTAAATCAGCGGTAACTCGGCGTTCTCACGCGCGGAGGTGCGCGGCAGCAGATTAAAATTTTGAAACACGAAACCTATTTTTCGATTGCGGATCTCGGCAAGTTGATCGCGATCTAATTCCGAAACATTGGCTTCATCCAGGAAATAGCTGCCGGAACTCGGCCGGTCGAGACAGCCCAAGATATTCATGAGCGTTGATTTTCCGGAGCCGCTCGCGCCCATCAGCGCGACAAATTCGCCGCGCTTGATTTCGAGCGACACGCCGCGCACAGCGGGCACTTCCATTTCGCCAGTGCGATAAACTTTATGCACGTCGATGAGCCTTACCAGCGCGCCATTATTCATGCCAAGTTTTTCAGCTTCCTCTGAATCCTCATCTTCAACTCGATAAAAAAATTTGAGATTCCTCGACTTCGCTCGGAATGACAGAAAACATTACGGGAACCGGCGCCCCCCGCCGGAAAATGGATTGGGCGGCGGAGATGCCGCCGGGGATTTGGAGGCCAACTCGGCGGTAATGATCCGATCGCCTTCTTTCAATCCTTCGATGACTTCAGTCACTACGCCGTCGCTGATTCCTGTTTTAATCTGCACCGGTTGCGGCTGGCCACGGGACAAAACGTAGACTGTACGCTCGCTCGTTCGCTGCTCGCGTCCGGCACCGCCTCGGGCGCCGGCTGGCGCGGGCGATCTCGGTCTTACTTCGCCGGGCGTTGCTTCCGCCGGCCGATATCGCAGCGCCGCATTTTTCATCTGCAGCACGTTGTCCTTGTGCGCGATAATAATTGAAACGTTTGCAGTCATTCCGGGCTTCAATTTCAAATCGGGATTGCCTACGCCGATTACCGTGTCGTAAGTCACGACGTTTTGCACCGTGATGGGTGCGTTTCGCACTTGCACGACCTTGCCGTGGAACGTGCGCATCGGGAAGGCGTCGACCGTGAAATCGACACCCTGCCCCATCTCCAGAACGCCCACGTCCGCCTCAGCCACGTTCGAGTCAATCTGCATCTTGGTGAGATCATTGGCGATTTGGAAAATGACCGGTGCCTGCAAACTGGCGGCGACCGTCTGGCCAACATCGACGCTGCGCGAGATCACGACGCCATCGATTGGCGATGTGATGGTGCAATGCTCAAGATCCACTTTCGCTTTGTCGAGCGCGCCTTGCTTGATCTTCACGTTGGCTTCGGCTTGATGAAGATTTGCCATGGCCTGATCGAGGTCCGCTTGAGAGGAGGTTTTTCTCGCGAAGAGATCCTGTGTGCGCTTTGCATTCACCTTCGCGAGCTCGAGCGCAGCCTGTGCATTGGCCAGATCGCCCTCGGCCTGAGTGACCGTTGCCTGAAAGAGCGCCGGATCAATTTGCGCCACCACCTGCCCCGCTTTCACCTGCGAATTAAAATCCACGAACAACTTCGCGATGTTACCTGAGACCTGGCTGCCCACCTGCACGTTGACCACAGGATTCAGGGTGCCGGTCGCGGTCACTGCCTGGGTAATAGCGCCGCGAGTGACGATGGCAGTCTGATAATTTGCACCGCCGGCGTTGCGGCATTGGTGCACAACGAAGGCGACAATGAGCAGTGCGATGATCAGAGCGACCCACGGGGAAAAACGTTTCATTCAAGTGGCGGTTGACTGCGCCTATAACTAGGAGACAGGAAGAAGCAGTGCGGCGTTACATCGAAATCTACTCCATCATGCTGCGCAACTCGCTCATTCGCGAGCTGAGCTTCAAGGCGAATTTCCTGCTGTGGATGATTGTGGAAGTTCTTTGGTTCTGCGGACAGATCGTTTTTTTCAGCATCATCTTCGGCAATGTGGATCGGATCGGTGATTGGACAAAATGGGAGGTGGTGCTGCTGGTGGGCACGCACCAGATGATCGCGCAACTGTTTCAGGCGTTCTTCTTCGTGAACGTCGCAAACATTCCAGAATTGGTGCGCACCGGGCGGCTGGACTCATTGCTGGTCCTTCCGATCGACAGTCAATTCGCGGTTTCGACGAAACAGTTCGGGCTCGACAGCATCGTCAACGCGGCTCTCGGCGGCGCGGTAGTGTGCATAGCGTTGTCTCGCCTCGGAGTAGTCCCGAATCCAATATCCATCCTGCTTTACGTGACGGCGCTCGGATTCGGCATTGCCGTGCATTATTCCATCATGCTTGGCCTGGCGGCGGTGAGTTTCTGGATCGTGCGCGCTCAGGGACTGGTTTACGGTTATTTTAATTTTCTAAACATCGCGCGTTATCCCGACGCGATCTTCCCACGACTGTTCCGCCTGATCTTTGGCTGGATCATACCAGTGGTGATCATCGCGAACATCCCCGCGCGACTGCTCATCAAATCGTTTGGGCAACCGCTTCCGCTGATGCTTCACTTGGTTGTCGCATCGACACTTGTGTTTTGGCTGTCCCGTGTCTTCTGGAGATTTGCTCTGCGGCATTACTCCAGCGCCAGCTCGTAAGCTGTAGCCGCCTCGCTGTGTCGAGGCGATAACGCATGCCTCTAAAACACGGCGACTGAGCGCCGTGGCTACAGTCCTAAAATCTCCGCTTGCGCGGTCCGCGAAATGTTCTTAATTAAGCGTCCATTTTTCCCGCGCCAGTCGATTAGAAGGCGCTTACACCTATGGCGAAATCACCGAAAAAGAAGAGTTCTGCAAAGAAATCGGTCGCGCGGAAGCCGCGAGCGGCGCGCAAGGTTCATACCAAGAAGCGCCCCGTTCGCCAGGCTACGGCGCGGCGGGCGGCCGTCAAAAAGAGCGCACGACGTTCGCCAAAATCCAGAAAGCAGACCACAGAGTCGCCTGCGATTCTGCTGGGTCTGAATCATCGCGAAAAGAAGCTGGACCCATTCATCCGCCAACAGAAACAAAAGCTCCTCGAGCTTCGGGATGCTATGGTTGATTCGATGGCCGGCGTGGCCCAAGGCACTCTTCGCTCCCGCGCTGAAGGCAGCGAAGCTTCCGCATTTGGCATGCATCAGGCCGACGCCGGGTCCGACGCATACGACCGCGATTTTGCGTTAAGTTTGCTGTCGCAGGAGCAGGACGCGCTTTACGAAATCGATCAGGCGCTCAAGCGAATCGAACTGGGAACCTACGGAAAGTGCGAAATGTCTGGCAAACCAATCCCGCGTGCGCGACTTGAAGCAATCCCATTCGCGCGTTTCACAGTCGAATGCCAATCGCAGCTGGAAAAGCAGAATAGAGCGTTGCGGGTTCGTCAATCAGTTACTTCTTTGTTCGGCTTGACTGAGGAGGAAGGCGGCGAGGCGGAGGAGGAGGAAGTCACGCCAACTGAAGTGAAGGAGTGACACGAATGGCGCAGGAAATTGTCATCCTTGAATGCACCGAGGCCAAAGCTCTCGGCAAGCCCGTGTCGCGTTACATGACGTCGCGAAACAAAAAAAGTCCGCGCACGCCAAATCGGCTCGAGAAAAAGAAATACAATCCGTTTCTGCGGCGACACACGTTGCATCGCGAAACCAAGTAATCATTTATGCAGCCAAAAACGCCAAAACGCCGTTCCGCCTTCCGCCGCGCCAATCGCCCGATGCCGCGGCGCCGGATCGATATCGCCCTCGAGGCAATCGATTACAAGAACCCCGATCTGCTGAAAAAATTCGTAAGTGAGAGTGGCAAAATTCTTCCCCGCCGCGTGACCGGCATGCCGGCATACCTGCACCGCAAAATCACGCGCGAGATCAAGCGCAGCCGCTCGGTGCTGTTGATGAAGTGACAAATGCGCTGACGCGCTTTGTCATCCTGAACGAAGCGAAGGAGCTCTCGTAAGATCCTCGATCACGCTGGTTAGTTTGCATCATCCAAACTTCGACTGTGAGATCCCTCGCTCAGCTCGGGATGGACCTTGTGAGATCAAGCGTAGCCGCTCGGCGCTGTTGATGAAATAGGTGTGGAGGCGCTTGGGCCAAGCGCCTGTTTTTGTGGCTCGCCGTTTGACGCAAACGCCACTACACCCTTCGGTCGACGTTGGATGTTGGACGCTGAGCGTGGAACGTTTTCTGATCTTATATTCGCCGCGTCTTCTCTCCCTGCTCGATTAATTTCCAGAATTCGCGCGTCTCGCCGAGTTGCGCGTCTTCAGAAACGGGCAGTTTGCTGCGAAAAAGGAAATCGCGAAACGTGTTCTTGTGCAAAACGCGGTAGACCTTGATACCTTCGTCTGTCTTCGCGAAATAAATTCGGTAATCTTTCGCGCGATACCGATACAATTTTTTCCCCGCGCGCTCGATCACGCCAAACCGTTGTGAATCGAGTTGATCCAAATCCTCTGGCAAAATTTGGAATTGCGCCAGCAGCTCGAGTTGCAATTTCTTCGGGAGCGCGGAAATCTCGGCGGCGCTCAGCTCGTTAAAGATAATTTGGAACATCGGCGGTCAAACATAAACCCGCCGCACCCGTGCGCCAATCCGGGTAACAATTTCCCATGCAATCGTGCCTGCTTTTTCAGCGAGTTCTGCGCAACAGACTTCCTGACTCCCGTCGCGTCCCATGAGAACAACTTCGTCACCTATTTGCAGATTATTGACCTTGCTCACGTCGATCATCATCAAATCCATGGTTACTCGGCCAACGAGCGCGCAACGCTGGCCGCGCACCAAGACGGCGGCACCGCGATTGGAAAGGTACCATGGGTAGCCATCGGCATAACCGGCCGACAATGTTGCGATCCGCATTTTTTGCGGAGTGACAAACGTGCGACCGTAACTAATGGAGCTCCCTTTCGGCATGTCGCGCACTAGAGAAATTCGCGTTTTCCATGTCATCACTGGCTTGAGCAGCTTCTGAAATTCCGGGAGCGGCGAAATGCCGTAGAGAATGATACCCGCACGGACAATATCGAACGTCGGTGGATTGAACGCGAGCGTGCCTGCGCTTTGCAAGACGTGCGCTTTATAACTTCCCGGAACTTCGGCGCGGATCCGATCAATGATTTTTCGGAATCGGACGAGCTGGTCGCGCGTGTATTCGGCGTCTTCGTTCGACACCGGCATATGGGTCGAAATGCTGTGAACCTCGATGTTTGGCAATGCCGCCACCCGTTTGAAAACCTCGCGCGCTTCATTTTCCACCACGCCCATTCGCCCCATGCCAGTGTCGATTTTGAAATTAATTGCCGTCGGCCCAAGTCGATCGAACGCTCGCGCTTCTTCGAAACTGGAGATCGTCGGAATAAATCCGCGCTTAGCGATGATTGATCTCTCCTCCGGAGTTGGCGGGCCGAGAATAACGATCGGATGGGGGACGACTTCGCGCAGCGCAAGGGCCTCTTCCAGATTGGCGACGCCAAATAGTTGCGCGTCATCGGCCAACGTTTGCGCCACGCCGAGTAACCCGTGACCGTAAGCGTTCGCTTTCACGACAGCCAGCATCTCAGTGGAACCGATTCGTTGCCGTACGACGTTCGCGTTGTGCCGCAACGCGCTTCGATCGATTTCGGCCCAGCAGCGATAGCTTTCTTTCATATTTTTGTTTCCATCTTTGGCACGGTGATGTGCGGCTCGCGCAAATAAATTGGTTCAAGCGGTGGCAAAAAAAAGCTGCGGCCCGACTCTCGCGCAACTCTGGCCAGTACGAGAGCCGAGGGATAGCGAACCACAGCACGCTCAAATTGCGGGAGAGGGTCCGAAGAGGAGATCGGCATCGTTGACTCAAGCTTCTTGAGTTTCCCGTTCATTTCTGCCTCAGAATAAAGCATCGGGCCTTCTATGAGTTCATGGCCGCGGATGCGCGCGAAGAAAAATGATTTTCTGCGGGCATCCCCGATCGCGCAGTATTCGTCCGCGTCGCATTCGATGGCGCAAACGGAAGGAAAGCCAATAAGGCGTGCGCCGGAAGAGAGTTGCAATCCGATTGCGGCGGAAATGGCAATTCGCGTACCGGCGTAGGAACCCGGGCCAAGCCCGACAATAATCGTCTCCGGGTCGCCAAATTCGTTCGTTAGAGCGTCGAGATTCTCAAAAAACGCAGCGGAATTTTGCCGGTCGTTTAGCCATTCACGCGCAACCTCAACATTGTCATACAGCCACGCCAGGCTGCCGCGCGTCGTGGAAAGTTCAAGCGCGAGAATTTTCATTGGATGGTAATCGCCCGCTGATTTTGTGATTTTATCTCAAACAAAATCCACCGCGCTTGTTCCGGAATGAATTCGGGGAAGCGGTCAGCCCATTCGATCACGGAGACGCCGTCGCCAAAAAAGTAATCATCGAGGCCAAGTCGCGCGACGGATTGTCGATCTTCCAGGCGAAAAAAATCGAAATGATAAACAGTCACTCGTCCTCCTCGATATTCATGCAGGATGGTGAACGTGGGGCTCGTCACATCGGTGCTGCTACCCAAGCCGACGACGAGCCCTTTAACGAATACTGTCTTGCCGCTGCCCAAGTCTCCTGTCAGAGCCAAAGCTGATCCAGCACCGACGTCCTCGGCAAGTCGCCGCCCGATCGCCTGTGTTTCAGCGGGGCTGTTGGAAATGAACGTAGCCACCGGGCAATTTCGGATTTCGGATTTCGGATTTAGGATTTAAGCGACCAATCCGAGTTAGCGGTAGTTTGGGAAACTTCTTTCGCCATGCATGTTCCAGCCGGTCCCTCTCGCGCGGTGAAATGGCGAACAGTAATTCGTAATCTTCGCCTTCGGAAATTGCGGCATCGCTGTTTGCGCCACGGCTGAGCGGCAACTTTTCCGTGTCGATTTTGAATCCGAGTTTGCTGGCGCGCGCCAAACGCGGAAGATCGGTCCCCAGCCCGTCGCTTAAATCCATCATTGCGTGAATCGAGAAATTGTCTGTGAGCCAGCGCGACTCCACAATCCGCGGAACGAATTCCAAATGCTTTTGGCTTAACGCGCCGCCGAGCCGGCCGGTAACAAAAAGGTCATCGCCCGCCTTGCCGCCCCGGCGCGATACCGCGCGGCTCCTTTCAACAAATCCAACCACGCTTGTGGAAATGGCAATTGGCCCTGGTGTGCTGCTCGTTTCGCCGCCAACTATGCTAACTTCAAACCTATTCGCAGCCCGGCGCAGACCGCGATAAAGCTCTTTCATCCATGTGACCTCAGTTTTTTCCGGGACGATGAGGGTAATCAGCGCGAACTGAGGCACGGCTGAGGTGGCGGCAAAATCGCTGAGCGGGCGCATCATTGCTTTCCATCCAACATCCAGCGCGTTTGTTCCCCGAAAAAAATGCACGCCTTCGACAACGCAATCAGTCTTAAGGGCGAGAAGCTTACCGTGATCCTGCATTTCCACTACAGCGCAGTCGTCCCCCGGGCCTATGGCTACTGCTTTTCCGGGCACCAGACGCCGCAGAACCTCGCCGAGCAGCTCGTCTTCGCCCACGTCGCGGCAGCGAATTTTAGTCTTCGGACCAATCCGTGCGGTGTGCGGACCGGTGGCGGACGCACCCACTTTCATGGAGAAAAAATCTCCGGAAATGCGAGGGCGGTGAGAGTGAGCGAATTGAAAAGCGAATGCATCGTCATCACCACAAGAATGGAACCGGTCCATTCGTAGGCAATTGCGAAACAGCTTCCGAGTACGAACAATGGCACAAAGGACGGAAAGTGTGCGTGCGCCGCGGCGAACAGCAGCGCGCTGAACGTGACACCAAGGAAACGGCCGAAATAGCGTTTTATTACATTGTAGAGGAAAAATCGAAACAGAAATTCTTCAATTAACGGAGCGACTGCTATGGCGAAGACAATAATCATGATTCGCTGCTCGATGGTGCGCGACCCACTGAAAAACTCGACGACGTTTTGCCTGCTGGAACCGCCTCCGAAAAGCCGCTGCGTAATGACGTCGGCCCATAAGATCAGTGGATAAGCGAAGAACAGAAGAATCGCTCCAGTGCTCAACGCGCGAAGAAAGCTGATTCGGAGCAACCCGGCTAACGAGCCAACATCAAAACCACGAAGCTGCAGGAAAGCTACGATAAAAAGCACTACGAAAACCATCAGAAGGAAATTTCCCAAAAGAGTGGGCGCGCTGAAGTCGATCGAAGGATGCGAAACTGACGCACCAATATTAAGCAAAAGAAAAACAATCAGTACCCCAGACAGTATGGCTTCAGGCAGGCCAAAAGTGCGCGTCGCTGTATCAACCCCGAACGATTTGGGGTCTGCTCGTGCGCTGATCTGGTGAATCAGCGAAATGTAGACGTAAGCGCTGACAACAACGTAAAGAAGTGAAAGGACGCCGAAAACAAAGTTCGGAGCGACACCGAACGCAGCGAAGAGGCTGTCCGGTCGCATGCGTGCTGTGTTCTAAGGTGCGTAATAGCTTGGCAGGAAATACGCGCGCCCCGATTCCAGTTGCGGAACGAGCTGCTTCGGAAGCTGGAGTTCGATTTTTGAATCGGCTTCTCCAAATATTCGCAGGAACCGGCTTAGACTGAAAGGCGGACCGTACTTCACCACTCTGGCGTCCGGCGCGTTGCCCAATTCTTTTGCTTTACTGAAGGCATCGTCCAACTCGCCAAGGCCATCGATGAGTTTGTGTTCGAATGCTTCCTTGCCTGACAAAATCCGGCCATCGGCAATCGTATTGCGGAGAAGATCCGCCGGCAGATTTCGCTCCTTCGCGACGATGCCAAGAAACTTGTCATAAGTTTTCATGATGAAGTTTTGCACAAGCTCGCGCTCCTCCGGCGTAATTGGCCGCGCGCCATTCAGCATGTCTTTGAATTTTCCGCTTTTGAAAATCACGGAAGCAAGTCCGACTTTGTTGAATAATTGCTCATAATTCAGAGTTTGGATGATCACCCCGATACTGCCTGTAATGGTCGTTTCGTTTGCCATTAAGAATTTGCCGCCGCAGGAGACGTAATAGCCGCCGGACGCTGCCAGCGAATCCATATACACGACGACTGGTTTCCTCTCGCGCGCCTTGACCAGCGCGCTGTAGATCGCATCCGACGCAGTCACTTCTCCGCCGGGAGAATCAATCTCCAGCACGATGGCTTTTACCCGACTATCGTCGCGCGCCTGTTGCAGTGCCGCGCGCATGTCATCGACCATTGAATCGCTCACGTTGCCTGGGAGCGAAGAGCTGATCAGCCCGCGCATGGTGATGACAGCGATTTTGTCCAGGCTAGCGCGCGCACCTCTTTGGAGCAGGATCTCACGGAAACGCGGGATCGGTTCGGCTTCGCGGATGCTGCCCAGGCGCTGAAACGCTGCAACCATCAGCACGAAATTCACGAAAAGACTGGCGCAAAGCGCGACAAACAAAAAGATACTGAGACACCCGAGTTTGCGATTTCCTGCCATGACAGAACGAAACTGCCGGAGAACCGCCGCGCGCACAAGCGGTTTTCACCGGTGGAACTAGTCGCTCCCCGAGGATTGAGTTGAGGACAGCGCGCACTGCAGCCTTTTTCGGCGCCTTCGCGTTTTCTCGCACTGTTAACGCCGCCTGGCGTAACACGCGGCGCTACGTTAAAGCGTTTTCAAATATTCCAGCAATTTCTCTTTGTCCTGGCTGGATAGCTGCGTGCCGTAGACGTGACCTTGGTTGCCATTCCCTTTTTCTCGCGTGTCGAAAAGAAAATAGGGTTGCGTTAATTCGCCAGTAGGCCCGGTTGGTCGCGATGGCGGCTCTTTGAATCCCACTTTCACCGGGTCGAAAACATCATAGCCGCGATGAAAAGTCTGCGGGCGCTCGTTAGGCGGATTCAGCAAGTCGCGCAGCGTCGGGACGGAGCCGTTGTGAAGGTAAGGCGCTCGCAGCCAGACTCCATCCAATGGAGGTGAGACGTATCCGTATGGATTCTGGGTCTCCACCATCGGTGGACGATCGATGCCCAGTTTTTTGACGCGCCGGTTTGCTTCTGCTGCGGCATCTTTCGACCACGAATACATCCGGTCCGGGTCGGTCTTAATCTCGGTGATAGGAACCACCTTGTTTGTGAATTCAGCGCGCGGTTCATGACACGCCGCACAGTCGCGCGCGTAAATCTTTTGGCCTTCAGTAGCCATCTGCTGGTTGATCGGATTTGTTTCGGTAAAGGGCCACGTGGGCGGCGGCAGATTGCTCAGATAATGATCAAGATCGGCAATGCGTCGGAGAAACCACGGCCGTGCTGGTGCGCCAAGACCGAGCGCCGAATCGATCAGAACCGAGCGCACCGCTGGCGTGTCGCCGGTCCAATTCAGCAACATTTGTTTTCCTGCGTTATCTTTTCCGCTGCGAATACCCAGGTTCCAGATCGAAGGAAAATCGGTCGGCCCAAAGGTGTTGTCCTCCGGCATGTTCGTCATGAAATATTTTGTCAGGTTCATGGCATCATCGCGGCCCGGACCCCAATCCGGCTTTGGCTTGCCGCCGGTGACGTAGCGCTCCATCCAGGTGAATTGTTTTTCCTGTTGTAGCAGCGCTTTCCTGGTGAACGGAATCAACAGGTAACGATAAATCTGCCGATCGACGAATGAGAGCCCGCCGTTGCCGTAGTTGTTCGCGCAGACCAGCCGGATCTCATTCATGATGATGTCCGAATTAAACCGGGGATCGTGCGCAGCTTTAAATAGGAACCTCAGCATGCTTTGCACATTGTTGGTGTGTCCCGGCCCCGCGACGACAACATGCGGGACTTCGTCCTCACTCAAACGATAGGTCGCAGTGTGGCAGACGGCGCAGTTGTTCGTAATCCGCTCAAACCCAACGACCTTTTTTGAAGAGCCGACCGGAATTTCATGTCCCTCTTCCCAAACCACGCCGAGCGATTTGTAGCCGCCCGGGCCCGGCATGAGGTCAGGAAAAACGCGCGGCAAAACCATCCAGAGATAATACGGAATACCGCGATCTCCCTCCGCGCCCAGCGAACCGTATTTGAAATGTTCTTCTTCGTTCGCGAACACTTCTTTCTCTTCGCGGAAAAATTTCGTCCAGGTAAACCAAGCGCCCAGCGCGATCAGGACCACGATCACAATCGCGGAGATCCAAAGGATGCGTTTGGTTTTAGGTCGAAGGCTCATTGATTCGGTCGGTGGCCGGTGCGTTAAAATGTTTTCAAATATTCGACGATCGCGTCTTTCTCCTGGGCGGAAAGCATCGTTCCGTATTCCCACCCTTCGTGCCCGACATTCGAATTGCCTTCATTTCGATCGCGCGGCGTCGCGCCGCCCGGTTTTACTTGCGTGTCGAACCTGAAGTATTGCTTTGGGTTTGCCGGTTCATCTTTGCTGCGCCCCTCGTCATCGAATCGGGTGATATCTGAAACAAATCCGACCTTGGTCTGGTCGAACACATCGTATCCGCGATAGAAAACCGCAGGACGTTGGGCGCTCGGATTCAGCAAGGCGCGCAACGTTGGAACCGAGCCGTTATGCAGGTACGGTGCACGCAGCCATATGCCATCGAGCGGCAAGTTTGCATAACCAAAAGTCTTTCGGAAATGGCTGAAGCGCCACGGATAACCGGCGTAAAGATTATTCTGTGTCACTGCCAGTTCTTCGGTGTACGAATCAAGCCGGTGCCGGTCGGTGCCGATTTTATCGATCGGGACTACATTACCGACGTACTCGCCGCTGAAATCGCGTCCATTGCGGCCGTGACAATTTGCGCAGTATTGCGCGTAAATTTTTTCACCCTGCGCGGTCAGCTGCGCATCGATCGGAAACGGATATTTGGGTGGTTCATTGGTAAGCAGCCATTGCTCGACGCGCGCGATTTGTTTCAGATCAATGGAGGGTGGAAACGTGCCGGTGCCGAATGCCGCACTTTTGTTGCGCTCCTCCATCAGGCTGTTGTTGCCGTCCCAATGAGCGTGGAGATTTTTCTGTTTGCGCAATCCTTGTAGCCAGATTGAGGGAAAATCGCACAGCCCAACCAGCTCCCGCGTCTCCAGTTTTTCCAAAGGAAATTCCAGAAGTGTTTTGGCCGGGTTAAACGTGTCGGTGCGGCCAGGGCCTGCGTCCGGTTCCCATTCAGCAAAACGGAAATGGCCTTTCAGCATGAGCAAACGTTCGCGCATGAACGGGATCGCGTAATAGCGCATGAGAAATCGGTTGATGAAATCGTATCTGCCGCCGATCGCTTCAATCTCGGCCATGATCCGCGGCGCATTGAAACGTTGATCCGTTGCGCAGGCAAAGATGAAACGCTCGAATGCCTCCAGATCGACGGTGTTCGACGGCATGCCAGCGTAGATGACGGGCCGAGTTTGCGGCGTTTCGCGCACGGAACCGGCGTGACAAATCGCGCAGTTCAAAAAGACGCGATCGAGTCCCTGGGTATTCCGACGCGAAACGCCAATCGGCAGATCTTTGCCGGGATCGTAAAGAAAACCTAGCGAGGCGTATTCGCGGTCCGGGGTGTACGTTTTCCCGGGCAAATACTCCGGAAACATTTTCGGCAGCACTTTCCAAATCCAATAGGGAATGCCCGACTCGCGTTCACCGCCCGTTGAACCGTATTTGAAATGGTCTTCCGCGTCCGCATACGTGACTGGATCGTCACGCGTAAAACGCCAGATCAGATATGAAAAGCCGACCGCGATCACCGCGGCAACTGCCAGCAACAGAATCAACCAGCGCGAGCGCCGGATTTCCGCAGGTTGATCTGGAGCGTCGGCCATGGCCGCAGAATGGCGGTCACCCTGACGCCGGAAACTCAAGCGCGAAATCAATCAATCGCTTTTTGCCCAAATAAACTTTGCCGAGGTAAATGCGCGGCGCGACCTCGCGGATCTCGTCACGGACCCAGTGCGCTACCAACGAAGTCTCCGAATAGTCGAGAACAATGCACTCTTTATTGTCCATCCAGCTTGGGCCTTTGTACACCTTGGCGATGATCGCGTTGAACCCAAAGGGCAAAATCTTATTTCGCAAAGTTCCCTTTGCTGGATCGAAAATCTTTCCCTGCCACGCAAAGTGATTCACGAAATTGGCCATGTCCTGTGTGTAGGTTGTTCCCGGTGCGATGATCGCCGTGCCTTTGGCCTCGCCGCTTGGGATTTCGCCGGTTGGACTTTGAGTGAACAGATCGTCGAGCTGCGCCTGCGACATTTTCAACATTTCTGCAACTGTAACTGCCATCTTTGCCTCCTTCTTTGAGGTGGGTGCTTAGAACGTTTTCAGATATTCGATCAGCGCGCGCTTGTCGGTGTCGGGTAAGTCTGTGCCGAAATAGTGGCCCTTGTCCTCGACGAAGTCGGGACACTTGTTGGCTGCAATGAGATCGGGAACAATTTTGCGCCATTCTACAGTGGCCGCTTCGCCTGACAGCTTCTCTTGATTAATCTTGATCAATTTCCCCGCGATTTTCGTGAAGAGATCGATTTGTCCAAAGTCGGGTTCGAGATTGGCCAGCAGATTAACAGGAGTTCCTTTTGGGATCGGTCCGATTTTGATGTAGCCATCGCTATCGGCGAGTCCCTGAAGCGCCTTCGGTACAAATTCCTTGCGCAAATGCAGCGAGCAATCGTTCTGGGTGCGCCAGATGGAATCTTTGTTCAGCCGTTTTTCTGGCCAGAGTAATTTTTCGGCTCCATCGTTAAACGCTTCCATGCGGCCCGCCACGGAAGGATCGCCAGTGAATTTTCCAAGCGTATTATTGTGCAGAAACGGCGCGGAACTCCAGACACTGACCAGGGACGGTGTGCGATAATAACCGGGCGCCACATTTTTCTCTTTCGGTTTGAATTTAATAGGATGGGTCTCATCGAACGGGTTGAAAAATTCGAGCTCGTCCACCGGCGAGAGTTCCTTGTAAGTCAGCGAGGAAAAGTTGTCCCAGACGTGACCAGCCTTGGCGTTTGTGGCGAACGCGCGTGCGGAGTTCGTTTCGATTTTGGTCAATGGATAACGCTTGTCGTTTGAAAGAAAATTGTTCTCCAAAAAATCGGGCGCGGTGACCGCTGCGCGGAACCACGCCTTTCCCTCGCCGGAGCGCGGATCAATATTTGCAGGCGGTTGCTTGCTCGAGTGACACGCCGCGCAGCTTTCGGCGAACACCTCTTTTCCGCGCGTCATCACGGCTGCATCCGTCGTGATGTAAGCTTGTCCGCCGGGCGCGTCGGCAAGATGAAACGGTTTTAGCCGGCGGAAAAAAGCGGCAATGTTTGCAAGGCGTTCCTCAGTAGCGCGCCAGAAAACCGAATGCTCCCGCGCATAAGAAATCTCGAACGGTTTTTGCGGGGTGAGCCCGATCAAGCGGTTGTGCCGCGTCAACCAATATTCGGAAAACATTCCGATGTTGACGTAAACGCGAATCGTTGCGCCAGGTACCCCGATTGAATCCGCGCCATCCTTCAAAATATGCGGCACGTTCATCTCCTCTTTTTCGCTCGGCAGGGCGAGCGTTCCGCCTGCCATTTTCTCCGGCGCCGCGATCCGCTCGCGTTCAGCGAGCAAGAAAATTGCGTTGATTGCGTTTGGATTATTGATGTGATCGGTCGCGATCCGGGACGTATCGGAAGTGCCTCGCGGCTGCGCGGCGAGCATTTCGTAAAAAAACCCGCCTTTCTCGACGTTGCAGGCGAAGACTTTCCCTTCGTTGATGTACTGATTGCCAATCGCGGATGCGAGATTTTCCCAGCGCGGGTTTTCAGGGTCGCCGGGCGGATTACTCGGATTTGGCGCAATGTGGCAGGAACCGCACGCTACGCCGACGCGATACGGGCGCACGAGCTTTTTGTCATTGTAATAAGTTGGATCGTTCATGAAACGATCGCCGTCCCATTTCTTGCGCGCTTCACCGTTGAATTCGGGGTTTGGAAAAAGCCGAAAACCAAGAACACCGGAAGGTTTGCCGTAAACGGTTGCGTCGACACCTGCCGGTTCCGGTTCGACTTGCTCATCAAGCCACAACCCAAATTCATCCGGCTTTCCGGCAGCACGAAACCCAGGCTCGTTTACCAAGCCCGAGGTTTTGAAACGTTCGCCGCGCGGAAATTTGCGGTTATCAAGCATCTTCAAAAGGTCCATCAACCCGTAGCTGTCCTGCGCGGCCTGATTCCAAAAATGCTGGTTACCACCGCTCCAGAGATTCCAGGTATTGCGACCCATGATTTCCTCTGGCGAAAGATCAATGCCGCCGTCCATCGGCTTGAAAATGTCGGCAGTAATCTGCGGAAAATCAGCGGTTGTTTTCCCGGCCGCTTTTGCTTCGTCAATTGGCTCGTTTTTCCTGCAACCGCCAAACGCGAGCAACGCGCATCCGATGACGCAGAATCCGACTCGGGCGACACGGAGAAGATCGCCCCTGGTTGGCAGCAGTACCTTCACCGAACCATTATTGATACGTCTCTGGCAAACTGCGTGGCAAGAAAATTCTAATCAGTCGAACTTAATTTCAGTACGAGATCTGCGCTTTGTTTTCATTCTCTGGCGCGTGGAGCAAACCTGCCAGCCAGTCGACGCCTCTAGGTCAAGGTGCTTCTTTAGAATGTCTCGCTAAAAACTATCGAGCAAGCGCTGACCGACGGCGAGAAGGCCGAGGCCGGCCCCGGGAAAAAGGACAGCTCGAACAAACGGTTGGTCAGTCAGCGGGGCAAACGCGCCTTTCTTTAAGCCGCGAATCTCGGCGATCAGTTCGTCGAACGTCGCGCGCTTGGCTTCGAAAGCGCGGCCCCTAACGCGCGAGAGTTGCAGATTGCTGAGCGTGGCGCCGCGCAATTGCTCCGCCGCTCGCCGCAGCAAGATCGCGCTGCCGAGGGCCCAACAGACGTTGATCCCGTAGATGGCCAGGAGACCGG
>QHOK01000071.1 GCA_003218755.1 Verrucomicrobiota bacterium | reverse complement strand
TCGCAAGCCAGCAGTGTTCCTCCAAAATCTTTTCGATCAGGCTTCTGTCGGAAGCGAAATCTTTTAATTATCTGGTAGCGCAGTATCGAAAATCTGAGAAGGGTAATCGCCACAATTATGAAAAGAATCACGCCTAACTCGTTTGCTCTTTGTCTCGTCATTGTCGGATTTGCCGGCACAGTTTCCGCACAAAACGATTTGAACTTGCCTGACGTCAGTCAGGCTGCCGAGGTCAAACAGCGCATTGCCCTGACGGATATTACGGTCAAGTACCATCGCCCGTTGGTGAACGGGCGAAAAATTTGGGGAGGCCTTGTTCCGTACGGCAAAGTTTGGCGCGCGGGTGCTAATGAAAACACAACGATTGAATTTAGCGATCCGGTTTCGGTAGAGGGGCAACCGCTAGCCAAAGGAATCTATGGTCTGCACATGATCCCCAATCCGGATTCGTGGACGGTCATCTTTTCAAAAACTAACACGGCGTGGGGAAGCTACAGCTACAACCAGGACGAAGATGCTTTGCGTGTGAATGTGAAACCGAGGCCCCTCGCTGAGCTGAAAGAGGCGCTTGAATTCGAGTTCGAAGATTTGAAACCAGATTCGACGGCGGTGACGCTGAAGTGGGAGAAGTTGGGTGTTCCCTTCACCGTCTCGATTAAGGACGCCGAGCAGACGCTGCAGAATATCCGGGCGCAACTGAAGGGCCGCGGCCAGTTTACCTGGCAGGCTTTGGATGAAGGCGCGCAATTTTGTTTGACCAGAAAGATCAATCTGGACGAGGCGTTGCGCTGGGCTGATGCCTCTATTCAGAACGAGGAGAGATTCGATAACCTCAGCACCAAAGCGGATATCCTCAAAGCCCTGAACCGACCGGATGAGGCGAAAGCCACTTGGAGTCATGCCGTCGAAATTGCCACTGCACCGCAGCTCTATTCGTATGGTCGACGCCTACAGAGTCAGAAGCAAGGTGCTGAGGCGATGGAGATTTTCCAACAGGTGGCGAAACGGTTTCCGCAAGGCGTCTACGGAGACCTAGCTCGGGCCCGCATCAAGTCTGCAGCGGGTGATTTCGCCGGCGCGGCCAGCGATGCCAAGAAGGCACAGGCTGCCGCTCCTACGGATGCGCAGAAACAGAGTATCAAAGCACTGATCGATCGCCTGGAGGCGAAGCAGGATATCAATAAATAGCGCGTTGGCGCATGGTATCCTCGGACGTGGGACGATAGCGCTCGATGGGACGTTCACAACCGGGAGTCCGACGTTGCATGTGACGCACCAAAGCATTTCGCGCTATTGGCGAGCCGTCGTTGGAGTTGCGATGATCGCCCTCCGGTGCACGGCCAATTCGGCGGACGCGCCGCCGTTGTTATCTCCTGAGCAGATGAATGGTGGCGAGATTCAGCTCGCACTACAGAAGCTCAACGTGCTTGGTCGCGTTCTTTACGTCGCGGCTCATCCCGATGATGAAAACACGAATCTCATGGCGTTGTGGTCGAACGGCACACTTTATGAGAGCGCTTATCTTTCGATTACACGCGGCGATGGCGGTCAGAATTTGATCGGACCGGAACTGCGCGAACGCCTCGGCGTTATTCGAACAGAGGAATTGCTGGCAGCGCGGCGCATCGATCACGGCAAACAGTTCTTCTCACGAGCGATCGATTTCGGGTTTTCCAAGACAGCTGAAGAGACAATGCGCATCTGGGATCACGACAAAATTCTGTCCGATGTGGTTTGGGTGATCCGGAAATTTCGACCGGATGTAATCGTGACGCGCTTCAGTCCGGAGGATCAATTGACGCATGGCCATCACACGGCGTCAGCCATTCTGGCACGGGAGGCATTCTCGGCCTCCGGTGACCCAAATCGTTTTCCAAGGCAACTGGCTTTCGTAAAACCATGGCGCGCCACGCGGCTGGTTTGGAACACGTCTCCATTTTTCTTTTCGAACCGCAACCTTCCTTTCGATCCGACGGGTCTGACTGTCTTGGAAGCGGGCGGTTACAATCCGCTTCTTGGGAAAGCGTACACGGAAATCGCGGCCGCCAGTTTAAGCATGCACAAAAGCCAGGGCGTGGGCAGTCCGCCGCGACGCGGAGCGCGCAAAGAATATTTCAAACCGTTGGAAGGTCAGCCCATGACGACCTCGCTTTTCGAAGGCATCGATACGAGCTGGGCGCGCGTCGCTAATTCGGAATCGATTGCTACAGAAATTCGTCAGATCATTTCGCAGTTCCGTCCAGCCGATCCGGCAGCGTCGGTGCCTGATTTGTTGAAGCTACGGCAAGCGATGAGTGGACTTAACGATGATACTTGGGTTCCGGAGAAGAAAGCTGAGTTGGACGAAATCATCGCCGCATGTCTTGGCTTGCATGTAGAAGCGTCGACAACCAACGAGGCTGTCACGCCAGGGCAAACAGAAACAATAAAGCTGGACGCAATTAACCGCTGCAAAATTCCAGTCACACTGCAAGAAGTACGTTTTCCGCTCTCGGGCGACTCGATGAAAATTGATGCGGCGCTTCCGTCCAACGAACTTGTTACAAAGGATCTGTCGTGCAAGATCCCGGAGAATGCTTCCTATTCCCAACCCTACTGGCTTCGTAAACCTGGAACGCTCGGCGCCTTCGCTGTAGATGATCAAACGCTGGTCGGCCTGCCCGAAAATCCACCCGAGCTTCCCGTGGAAATAGTGCTGCAAGTCAACGGACAGGAAGTTCGCTACATCCTGGACACGAAGTACCGCACGGTTGACCCCGTGGCGGGAGAACTCCGGCGACCGTTGGTCGTTGCGCCACCTGTTTTCGCGAAAGTCGCGGACAACGTCTTGGTATTCGCAACGAAGCAGCCAAAACCCGTTTCAGTACATGTCACTGCGGCCACCGGTCCTGTGAAAGGAGAACTCAAACTAGCTGTCCCGGAGGGGTGGGAAGTCTATCCGGGCTCTCTACCGATAGATTTGAACGGAGCCAATGCCGAAACGGAAGCCACGTTTACCGTCAAACCACCAGACCAGAATGGCGAAGGGACGTTGCGAGCGATCGTTTCGATCAACGGCCGCGACTATTCGTTCGAGCGCGTGCGCATTTCCTATCCGCACATCGGCGTGCACACGCTGATGCCGCAGGCGGAAGTTAAACTTGTTCGCGCTGATATCCGCAAGAAAGGCGATCGCATCGGTTACATTCCCGGTGCTGGCGATGATGTTCAAGAAAGCCTCCAACAGATCGGTTACTCGGTGAAGATCTTGAGCGAATCCGATATCACAGCAAGTAACCTCGCGCAGTTCTCTGCCGTCGTGCTAGGGATCCGTGCCTACAACACGCAGGAGCGAATTTCCAACTGGTTGCCGGAACTATTTGCATATGTAAAGGCTGGCGGAGTTGTGATCGCGCAGTACAACACGCTGGCGGATCTCAAGACTGAGCAACTGGCGCCGTATCCACTGGAAATCTCGCGCGACCGCGTCACTGACGAAAACGCAGAGGTGCGTATCCTCGCGCCCAATCATCCGCTGATGACTGCCCCAAACAAGATCACGTCGAAAGATTTCGAGGGATGGGTTCAGGAACGCGGACTTTACTTTCCTAAAAAGTGGGATCCCGCCTGGACGCAGATCCTTTCGTGCAACGACCCAAAGGAAAAGCCACTCGATGGCGGCCTGCTGGTTGCGAAATTAGGCAAAGGTTTCTTTATCTACACGAGTTATTCCTGGTTTCGACAGTTGCCGGCCGGCGTCCCGGGAGCTTATCGGTTATTCGCGAACATGTTGTCATTGGGAAAATGAACGTGGGTGATGATAAGCCAGATGCGCGTTCCTGGCGCAAAGCGTATGGGCTCGCGCTTTCGCTTTTTGCAGTTGAGGTAGTGCTTCTCTACCTCTTCACCATCCGGTTCTCGTGAACCGGTTAGATTACCTTGTTCTCATCGCCACGATTCTGGCGATCCCGCTGTATGGCCTCTGGCGAACCCGCGGAAGCGCCTCTTTAGGTCAATATCTCAAAGGCGACGCGAGTATTCGGTGGGCAACGATCGGACTCTCCGTGCTCGCGACGCAGGCAGGGCCGATCACGTTTCTTTCCATGCCGGGCCAGGCGTATGAGAGCGGCATAGGTTTTATCCAGAATTATTTTGGGCAGCCGCTCGCGCTTGTCGTTGTGTGCGCAGTCTTCGTTCCGATCTATCAGCGACTGAAAGTTTATACGGCCTATCAGTACCTGGGGCAGCGATTCGATCGAAAGACGCAGCTCCTCGGCGCATTCCTGTTCCTCGTACAACGAGGGATCGCTGCTGGAATCACGATCTACGCGCCGGCCATTGTTCTCTCAGCCTTACTCGGATGGCGCTTGAATCTGACCATCTGGTTCGCCGGCGGACTGGTTATTATCTACACGGTAGTGGGCGGGACAAAGATTGTAAGCATCACCCAACGGTACCAGATGATTGTGATCTTAGTCGGCATGGCGATTGCATTTGCGGTCGCGGTTTACCGACTGTCACCCGATATGTCATTTGAAGGCACGTTATCGGTCGCCGGCAAAATGGGTAAACTGGAGGCGGTCGATTTCTCGATCGATCCGCACAAGCGCTACACGTTTTGGTCGGGCCTGATTGGCGGCTTTTTTCTCGCGCTTTCCTATTTCGGAGCGGACCAATCGCAAGTACAACGATACCTCGCGGGCGGCTCGCTCAAAGAGAGCCGTCTCGGATTGCTCTTCAATGCCGTAGTGAAGGTGCCGTTGCAGTTTTTGATTCTGCTGCTTGGCGCGATTGTTTTCATGTTTTACCAATTCGAGAAGCCGCCGGTTTATTTCAATCAGCCGGCGTACCAACGTGCGATGGAAAGTGGCTACGCGTCACAGTTAAAGGCGTTGCAGACGCAATTTGATGACGTGTTTGTGCAAAAACGCGCTGCCATTCGCGCTATTTCCAATGCTCCGCCGAATGCTTCGTCAGGCGATCGTGATATCGCAATGAGCAGGCTGCGCGATCTCGACGCGCAAGCCCGTGAGTTACGTGATCGAACCAAGGCAGTTCTCGAGCAAGCGGGCGTGGATCCAAAAAGCAAGGAATCGGATTACGTATTCATTAGTTTTATTCTTCAACAGATGCCGCATGGACTTGTTGGATTACTGATCGCAGTGATCTTGTGCGCGACCATGTCGGCGACGGCAGCAACCCTGAATGCTCTCGGTTCGACGACAGCGATCGATTTTTATCGGCCATTGATTCCTAACGCGAGCGATCATCATTATGTGGTCGCGGCGAAAGCGCTAACAGCTGCGTGGGGTTTGATTGCCATTGGGGTCGCTTCGTTTGCCAGTTTGGTCGAAAATCTGATCGAAGCAGGCAACATTTTGGGCTCGGTGTTCTATGGCAGCATTCTCGGTCTTTTTCTGGCAGCTTTCTTTATTCGTCGGGCTACCGGATCGGCCGTGTTCTTCGCGGCGCTCCTTGCACAAGCACTCGTCTTCATCTTGTTCGCAACGACCAATATCGGTTACCTCTGGTATAATTTGATTGGATGCGCGGCCGTGTTGGTCCTCGCGACGGTCCTGCAACAAACGATCTTCCGCGGTACGCAAGCTCCTGCTGGGGTATAAAACTCGTTCTAAGCGATGGAGCACCCGATTATTTGTTTTGGCCAGCAACCGTGCGGATTTTTTCCGAAGCGTTATTTGGTCGCTAAGATTCTGACAGCCCGGCGTCTCCAAAAAGAGATCGGCGGAGAAATCGTCTTTTTTTTCCACGACAGCGATCATGACCCGCGCGAGACGATTACGATCGTGCGAGATAAACACAGCCACCGTGACGTGGCGCTAAACTTTCAGTTCCAGAATCGAATTCAAAAACAGTTTTCACCCCTCCACGCCAAACGTGTGCTTCCTGAGTGGCAGGAGAAAACCGCGCGCCAACTTCCCAAATATGTTAGCCGGCCGCTGGTCGCACACTTCAAAGGGATCAAATGCTCCAACGTCGCCGACTTCTGTCTCGATATGTACAGACGCATGGGCTTGCTCGAAAGTGTGCGAGTGGAGCGATCCAGTACGCCAGACTTCAGAGCGCGCGCTGTGGCGGTCTCAGACTATTTCGTCGACCAGCGCTATGAAGGAGAGGTCGTTCGTGCACGTTATCGCGACGGCAAATTGTTGCTCCACAAAGGCGGTGATCGGTTTCTGGAGATTCCCGCAGGAGACTTTGGTCCGGAACAAATCAGCCCGACACGCGATACGCGTTTCCGTTGGATGCAATCCGTGATTCGATGCACACATTACATTGCCGGGGCGAGCGAGCAGCATTACATCAACAAAGCGGATGCTCCCAGGGTGAAATTTATTAATCGCGACAAAATTTCCGACTCGGGCAAAGCTTACGACGAGCTGTGATGGAATTGGGGCCGCTCAAAATTGGGATTTCATGTTTTCCGTTGATTGGCGGCAGCGGAATTCTTGCAACTGCCCTCGGATCGGAACTGGCGCGCCGCGGCCATGAAGTCTACTTCTTCAGTTATGCTCAACCGGTTCGGCTGGACTTGCCGCAGGAGGGCCTTCATTTCCATCGGGTCGAAGTTGCGCATAACCCTTTGTTTCCGTGCCCCGACTACACTCTGCCGCTCGCGGTGAAAATGGCGGAAGTAGCGCGTTCCAAGCAGCTTGATCTTTTTCACGTTCATTACGCGGTGCCGCATGCGCTAGCCGCGTGTTTAGCCTCGCAGATCGTGGGACCGTCAGCTCCGCGCATCGTTACAACCTTGCATGGAAGCGATACAACTCTGCTTGGGCAGGATCCCGACTACCGCACCGCCATCGAGCATGCCCTCGTGCATTCCGATGCAGTGACGGCAGTTTCGGAAAATCTCCGGAATCAAACGCAGCAAATCTTTCATTTGAAACGACCGATCGAAGTGATTCCGAATTTCTTCACTCCGAATAAACCGAAGAGAAGCCGGGAGGAAGTTCGACGCGATCTCGGCCTGACCGACGAATTTCTCGTGCTACACCTGTCGAATTTGCGACCGGTCAAACGCATCGATCTTCTATTGCGCACGGTTGCTAAGTCGAAGAACCGGGCGCGCCTTCGATTATTTATTTTAGCAGGCGGTCCATTCGATCCTTACGAGCCGCTGCTCGACGAATTGAGCCTTCGGAAGCGTGTCATTGTGCGTCAAAACACAGCTGTCGTGGACGAGTATCTGGCGGCTGCCGATGCGGGGCTCTACACATCCGAATACGAGAGCTTCGGTCTGGGCATTCTTGAGACGGTATTTTACGCTAAACCTGTCGTCGCTTTCCGTGTCGGCGGCATTCCCGAAGTTATAGGAGACTCTTGTCCTTTATATCCATTCGGCGATCTAACCGCGGCTGCTGCTGCTTTGGACGCGTTAATTGAATCTCCGGATTTGGCGCGAGAATTGGGTGAACGGGGTCGCAATCGGGCGCTCGAAAGATTCTCAGCAGATCGCATCGTCCCTCAGTATGAAGCGCTGTATCGCCGTGTAGTTGCCGGCCGATAGGCGACTATATTGAGCATTTCTATTTTTCCTCAAACAAGAGGCAGCTCAGCCACGGCGCCAGGATGCGCGTCTATTTTGCGAACTGTGCCGCATTAGCGGTTGCAATAGATTTTTAGCTCGTACAGCATTTACCTGCGAAAAAGGCATTTGCACCGTTAGCTCAATTGGCAGAGCAAGTGACTCTTAATCACTGGGTTGCAGGTTCGATTCCTGCACGGTGCATCTGATATAAGTTCAATACTAACAACCAGTTATTCTGCCAGAATTTTTGAAATTCGAGTTAGTCGAAGTTTTGCTTGGACACTTCTTGGACACTTTTGGTATTCTGGCCCCGTGAAAAACGCCGAAGATGGAGCATCATGCTCGTCTAGACAGACCGTTTTAGAGTGCCCTTTGTGCTATTCGCATCGCGCCGAAATCGTCCGCATCAAGGGTTCGGTCAAAGCTACGTGCCTCGACTGCGACCCCCCCCGAAATCCACCTTTGCCTCGACTGTTATTGAACAAGCGATTGAAGCCGGCCCCGCCGGAATCCGCAAGGCTCAGAGGCTCGCCGTTAAATTCGCTAAGAGATACCACGAAGAAACCGCCGAACATTTCAGGAAAGTCACTAAATACCTTCGAGCTTGGCTTGACAATGGTGACACCGACAATCGCGCACGTGCGCGGTTTGCTCTGGTGTGGCGCCCACGCTTCCTTTCGGTCCTCTCGATGACCAATTCGGTTACGCTCGCATCTCGGCACTCTCGCATCAGCCGTCAAGCGGTTTACGAACACCGCAAGGCAGATCCAGAGTTTGCCGAGCAATGGGATGAAGCGCAGGAGCACGCGATTGACATGCTGCACGCACGAGTATTCCAGCGCACGCTCGAAGGTGACATTGAACCAGTGTTCTACATGGGCAAGCCCGTTGCCTACGTGCGCAAGTTCGACAGCCGCCTCCAGATCGAGCTACTCCGTGCCTACAAGCCGGAGACTTTCAAGACACCGGGAACAAACGTGAACATTGGAACGCGCGGCGATGTGTTCGTGCTCACCGAAGAACAGCGGCATGAGTTGCAGCGTATCAATCGGGAATGGCTGGAATCCACGCCGCCCCCTGCGGGCGATGCGCCCCGTAAGTCTCTCAGCCCCAACGGTCACACTGTGTGATTTTTCAGAACCTAACGAGTCCTCGTCGCCCGCAACGACCCACATGTACCGCTTTGTTTCGATTTTTCGCTCTTCTTCGGTTGGCTTCCTGACATTCTCGAATACGTGTTTTGCCTCATCGAAGTCAATTTGCCCTCCCCTTATTCGGGGTTAATTCTCACAATAGAAAAAGAAGAAATTGCAGCGTAAGCAATTCCTATGGAAGAAGTGAAATTTCAATCATTGGGTTCGAAAAGACTGATCCTGAGAAAACCAGTGCTGGATG